>DASVWD010000101.1 GCA_036389795.1 Longimicrobium sp. | reverse complement strand
CCCTCGCCGAAGCCGCCGGTCTCCCGTCCAGAGGTAGGCATCCAGCGAGAGCGCCAGCGCCACGACCGGGGCGTCCGCAGGGTCTACATCCCGGCACAACTCGAACGCCTTCTCCCTGTGGTGCGGAAGGATCGCGTCTTCCTTGCGAACGTGGAGGGCGCGGAGGAGGTCGTAGAAAAGGTGGAGGACGTCTTCCTCGCCGAGGTCGGACGAGGCGAGAATCTTTTCTTTGTGGCGGAACAGCTCGACGAGGATGCTCTCGCAGATCACGAACTCGCGCTCGGGCCGCTTGAGGATGGCCGCGAAGCGCGTCTCGTTCCGCAGCAACGCCGAGAAGAGGATGTTGGTGTCTACAACGATGGGTGCGTGCGGGGAAGCCACGCCTACGGCTTCTCGAAGAGGTGGCGCACGCGCTGCCACGCAGCCTGTTTGACCTCTTCGGCGAGCGCGGCGGCCTGTTCCTCCGTCACATTGCTCCGCCTCCGGATGGATTCGATATCCAGGTGGTCCAAGAACCTGGAGAACTCGTCATCCATCAGCTCGGAGGGAAAGCGCAAGACAACGTCCTTGTCTTCGTAAGCAAGGCGGTAAGCCGGGTTTGTTGCCATGAGACTCAACCTCGTAGTTGGCGCGTACACTCTCAACGACTATGGCGCTCTTCCGGCGTTCGCACAAGCGGCTCATCACGTCTCCCTGGCAGGCCCCCATCCGCCGCCCCCCGGCGTCTCCAGCACCAGGCGGTCGCCGGGGCCGACCTCGCAGCCGTCGACGGAGGAGAGCTCGACAGTCTCGCCGGTGGCGCGCACCACGCGCTGGCGGCCGGGGGCGCCGGGGAGGCCGCCTTCCATCCCGTAGGGCCCCTCCGCGCGGTGCTGGCAGAGGACGGAGAGCGACATCGGCGCCAGGAACACCGTCTCGCGCACGGCGCCGTCGCCGCCCGGCCACCGGCCCGCCCCGCCCGAGCCGGCGCGCACGGCGAAGCGCTCCACGCGCACCGGGTAGCGATGCTCCACCACCTCGGGGTCGGTGATGCGCGTGTTGGTCATGTGCGAGTGCACGGCCGACGCGCCCTCCCACCCCGGGCCCGCGCCGCACCCGCCGCACACCGTCTCGTAGTAGCCGAAGCGCTCCGTTCCCCAGAGCACGTTGTTCATCGTCCCCTGGCTGCAGGCGGCCAGGCCCAGCGCCTTCAGCAGCGTGTCCACCAGCCGCTGGCTCACCTCGGTGTTGCCGCCCACCACGGCCGGGGCCCGCGCCGGGTCGTCCGGCCAGTCCGGGCTCAGCAGCCCGCGGGGGACGCGCACCTCCACCGCGCGCAGCAGCCCCTCGTTGAGGGGGAGCGGCTCGCGCACCAGCAGGCGCAGCACGTAGAGCACCACGCTGCGCACCACCGCCGGCGTGGCGTTCAGGTTCCCCGGGTGCACCGGCGCCGACCCGGCGAAGTCGACCACGGCGCGGCCCTCCCGGATCTCCACGCGGGCGCAGAGCGCGGAGCCGTCGTCCAGCTTCTCCTCGGCCTCGTAGACGCCGTCGCCCACCTCGGCCAGCGCCTCGCGCACCCGCTCCTCCGCGCGCCGCTTCAGCGTCTCCATGTACCCCGCCACGGCCTCCGCGCCGTGCTCGCGCACCAGCGCCGACAGCAGCTCGGCGCCGCGGTGGTTGGCGGCCACGGCGGCGGCCAGGTCGGCCAGGTTCTCGGCGAGCGCGCGGGTGGGGTGGGGCGCCGTGGTGAGGATGCGGCGCAGCTCGTCCCAGCGCGCCTCGCCGCGGCGCACCAGGTACGTCGGGGGGATGACGACGCCCTCCTCGGCCAGCGTGCGCGCGCTGGGCGGCATGGAGCCGGGGCGCGTCCCCCCGATCTCCGCGTGGTGCGCGCGGCTGGCGACGTATCCCACGAGCCCGCCGTCGCCGTGCACGGGGGTGACGACGGTGACGTCGGGGAGGTGCGAGCCGCCGAACGCGGGGTGGTTGGTCACCACCACGTCGCCCGGCTCCAGCGGCAGCGCGGCGGCCACGGAGCGGACGCAGAGGCCCAGCGCGCCCAGGTGCACGGGGATGTGCGGCGCGTTCACCACCAGCTCGCCGTCCGCGTCCAGCAGCGCGCAGGAGAAGTCGAGCCGCTCCTTGACGTTGGTCGACAGCGCCGTGCGCCGGAGCTGCTCGCCCATCTCCCCCACCAGCGCGCGGAAGCGGTGGACGAACAGCTCCAGCCGCACCGTCTCGGGCGTGGCCGACGGCGCCTCCTCGCGGGGACGGGACCCGGCCGCTTCGGCGGCCTCCGCCTCGCCGGCCGGGGACGCCGCGGCGCGCCGCAGCACCAGCGCGCCCGCGCCGTCCACCGCGGCGTCCCACCCTGCGGCGACCAGGGTGGCGCTGTGGCGCTCCATCACCACGGCGGGGCCGGCGAGCGCGGCGCCGGGCGCCAGCTTCTCGCGCTCGTAGCAGGGGACGCGGCGCCACCCGCCGCCGAGCCACACCCGGCTGGAGCCGTGCGGCTGCGCGTCGGAGCGCTCCGGCGCCGCCGCGGGCGCGGCCTCCTCGACGTACGTGGAGGCGACGGCGCGCAGCGACTCCAGCTCCACCGGGCGCGCCTCGGGGCGGTGGCCGTAGGTGGCGGCGTAGCGCTCCTCGAAGGCGCGCCGGAGGTCCAGCCCCGCGCGCCACTCGACGGTGAGCGACGACTCCTGCCCCGCGTAGCGCAGCGAGGCGATCCGCCGGCGCGTCTCGATCTCCCGCCGCGGCACGCCCTCCGCCTCCACCGCCGCCGCGGCCTCCTCCGCCAGCTCCGAGAAGAGGCGGGGGACGTCGGCCTCCACCTCGTCCAGGGGGCGCAGCACCTGCCGCTCGGCGAAGCGCTCCAGCGGCGCGCTCCCCAGCCCCTGCGCGGAGAGGAGCCCGGCGTCTGCGGGGACCAGCACGGTGGCGATCCCCAGCCGGGCGGCTACGCCGCAGGCGTGCTGGGCGCCCGCCCCGCCGAACGCCACCAGCGCGTACTCGGCCGGGTCGTAGCCGCGGCGGAGCGACACGGCGCGGATGGCGTCGGCCATGCGCTCGTCGGCCAGGTCGATGAGGCCCGCCAGGAGCGCCTCGCGCGTGGTCTCCTCGCCCGTTCCGGCCTGCACCTCGCGCAGGAGCAGGTCGGCGGCCGCGGCGGCGGGGGCGGGGTCCACGGGGATGGCGAAGCGGGCGCGGGAGAGCCGCCCCAAGAGCAGGTTGCAGTCGGTGAGCGTGAGCGGCCCGCCCGCCCCGTAGCACGCCGGCCCGGGCCAGGCGCCCGCGCTCTCCGGGCCGACCCTCAGGCCCTCCGCGTCGAAGGCGCAGATCGAACCTCCGCCGGCGGCCACCGTCTCGATCGCCAGCGCGGGGGCGAAGACGTGGCCGCCGCCCACCTCGTGCTCCCACACGTACTCGAAGTCGCCGTCGCAGCGCGAGACGTCGGTGCTGGTGCCGCCCATGTCGAAGGCGATCACCCGGGCGAACCCCGAGCGCCGCCCCGCGTGCGCCGCGCCGGCCACGCCCCCCGCCGGGCCGGAGAGGAGGGAGTCCTTGGCGCGGAAGTCGGCCGGGCGCGCCAGCCCGCCGGCGCTGGTCATCACGTGCAGCCGCCCGCCCTTCAGCGCGCCCCCCACCGCCCGCAGGTAGCCGCCGACGACGGAGGCCAGGTACGCGTCGACGACGGCCGTCTCGGCGCGGGGGAGGAGCTTGAGGAACGGCGCCAGGTCGGAGGAGAGGGAGACGTGCTCGAACCCGGCGCGGCAGAGCGCCTCGCCCACCGCCCGCTCGTGCGCGGGGTTCTTCCAGGCGTGCATCAGCGCCACCGCGGCGGAGCGGACGCCGCGCTCCAGGAGATCGGCGGCGGAGGCGGCGACCGCCTCGGCGTCGAGCGGGACGAGCACGGAGCCGTCCGCCGCCAGCCGCTCCGCGACCTCGACGGCGGCGGCGTGGAGCGGCTCGCGGGGGCGCACGGCCAGGGCGAAGAGGTCGGGCCGCTGCTGGGTGCCGATCCGCAGCAGGTCGCCGAAGCCGCGGGTGATGAAGAGCGCCACGGGCGAGCCCCGCCGCTCCAGCAGCGCGTTGGTCCCGCGCGTGGTGGCCAGCCGCATGGCGATCGGCGGCAGCAGCCCGCCGGCCGGGGTGCGGGTGACCAGGCGGGCGGCCAGGATCGGCGCCTCGTCGGGGGAGACGAGCTCGACGGTGGTCCCCGCCGGCGGCCGCTCGGGGAGCGGGCGGTCCAGGTAGGCCACCTTCCCCTTCGGATCGTAGCTGCTGACCCGCGCCGCCGGGTGCTGCACGCCCAGCAGCCGCACGGCGAAGCCGTCCACCGCGCCGGGGACGGCGTTCCAGTCCTCGCGGATCCGGAGCGCGTCGGGGGCCAGGGCGCGCTCCACCACGCCGCGCAGCGCCCCCGTGGAGAGGACCTTGGCGCGGTGCAGGCGCCCCCGCGGGTCGCGCGCCAGGCAGTCGGTGAACGTGCCGCCGGTGTCGATCCAGATCTGCCAGGGGACGGGCTCGCGAGGGTCCACGCGCGTGACGGGGGAGCGGGTGACGTGGCTAGAGGAAGCGGCGGACCAGGGCCACCAGCAGGCTCAGGACGACGGAGACGAGCAGCATGGACACGATCGGGAAGTAGACGCGCACGCCGCCGCTCTGCACGCGCACGTCGCCGGGGAGGCGCCCGAACCAGCCGAGCCCGCCGGCCATGATCAGCAGGCCGGCGACGACGACGGCGGCGCCGAGCGCAACGACGACAAGCCCCAGGGAGCGGTTGTCCATCCGCGAGCGGTCGGGCGTGGCGATATGGGTGGTATGGGTGAGATATAACCCCGCGCCGCGCCCCCGCGCCAGTCGCAACCCCCGCGCCGGGTGAAAATCTCCAGCGTTGACGCGAAAAAACCCGGCCGCGGTCGTCCGCCGCGGCCGGGGGAAGACCGGGGAACCTGACGCTCAGTTCGAGTCCGGCGTCACGTCGATGTCGGGGACCCTGATCGTCTGGGTGTCGGTGGAGACGTCCACGTCGGGGAGGTCGATCTTGGCGCTGTCGTCGACCGACACGTCCACGTCCTCGGGGACGTTGTTGTTGTCCTTGTCCTCCACGTTCACGCGGCACCCCGCCACCGCCAGCGCGCCGGCGAGCGCCAGCGCGGCCAGGCTTCTCGTCACTCGCATCCGCAGCCTCCTTGCCGAAGTGGTGTGGCCGGGGAGTGCGCAACGGGCATGCCGGAGGGTGGGGGAAGTGCGAAGTGCGAGGTGCGAAGTGCGAAGTGCGGGAGCGGGGTGGGATTGGCGCGGGACGGCGGGCGCCGGTGCGGCCGCGGGGGGCCCTCACCCGCCGCCTTAGAGCGGCAACCCTCTCCCAACTTCGGGAGAGGGTGGACTTTACGCCTTCGGTGCGGAGTTGGGAGTGGTCGCTGGCTGTCCCTTGTAACCTGTTCCCTGTCCCCATGCAGTTCCGCATGAGGGATGCGCGCCCGACAGGGCCGGGACCGTGGCGGCCGGGCAGTTTCGGCCGACGCGGGCCCGGCGCCGTTGGGCACGGTCGTATCGTGCCCTACGGCGCGCGCAGCCCGGCCCGGAGCGCAGCGGAGGGACATGCCCAAACCACAGTGCCCAGTGCCCAGTGCCCAGTACCGGGCGCGGGCGAGAGAGCCGGCGACGACGCGAGATTGCTTGCCCCGCGAGAAGGGCAGGGCTACGTTCGGGGAGGATGAAACCTGCGCCGCCCGCGATCCGTCTACACAGCCCGCCATGAGCGATCCGACGCTTCGCCCCGTGCCGCTGGACCAGACGCGGCAGCGCATCGTCGACCAGCTCGTCCAGCACTACGCCGTCGAGAACCTGGACGACCGCGGGCTGGAGGAGCGGCTGACGAAGGCGTACCAGGCCACCTCGCTGGCCGAGCTGAGCGCGCTGGTGGCGGACCTCCCCGCCGAGCCCGCCCCGGCCGGCGCGCCCGCCGCCGCCGGGAGCGTGACGCGCGCCGACTACGTGCCCGAGCGGCAGGTGGTGGCCGCCTTCATGGGCGGCGCCGAGCGCAAGGGGGTGTGGACGCCGCCGGAAAAGCTGTTCGTGGTGGCGGTGATGGGCGGGGCGGAGCTGGACTTCCGCCAGGCGCGGTTCGGGCCCGGGGTGACCGAGGTCAACTGCTTCGTGCTGATGGGCGGGGTGGAGATCGTGGTGCCGCCCGGGGTGCACGTCGACCTGAACGGGCTGGCCATCATGGGCGGCTTCGGGCAGGCGGGCACCGCCGCGCCCGCCTCGGAGCCCGGCGCGCCCGTGCTCAGGATCGGCGGCTTCGCGATGATGGGCGGGGTGGAGGTGCAGGTGCGCTACGAGGGCGAGAAGCCCGGCGACGCCCGCCGCCGCGAGCGCCTGGAGCGCGCCGAGCGCCGCGAGCAGCGCCGCCTGGAGCGGGGACGGTGAAGGGCGGCTGAAGCCGCGGCAACGGCAGAAAGCCTCGCAAACTGCGCGAGGCTTCAACCGCTAAAACCCACCCCTCGTAAGGTCGATTCGAGGGATGGACGCGACGCGATCCGGGAGCGCTGCAGGGTGCGCTCCCGGATCGCGAAGTCGTTTCGGAGAATCGAGATTACGGGTTCAGGCGCCGGCGCACGATGTCCTGCTTGCCGGCCAGCACGCCGCCCGCCACGCCCAGCCCGAAGAGCAGCGCCGTGCCGCCGCCCACGATCGGCAGGAGCGCGACGACCGGCAGGGCCAGCAGCATCGCGGCGCCGCCGATGATCCACGGGAACGCCGGGCTCTGCGCCGCGTCCACGAACTGCAGCTTGCGCCGGGTGAAGCTGCGCGCCTGGATGAACCCGAAGATGGCCGCGGCACCGGCGACCAGCATGGCGATCGTTGCGAACATTGGCTGTCACTCCTCAGATGGTCTCACGAGCGGTCCTTCCCGGCGCTCTGGTACGCGCCGCCCGCCCTCCGGGTTTCATCTTCTAATTCTCATCGTCCCGCGGGTTTAGGCAATAGCCCCGGCCGCCGCGCGTTGCCCGCGTCCCGGACGCCAGGCATATTCCGCCTCTCCGGCCCCGATGCTCCCCGATCCCCGTCCCGCGTCCCCGGGTCCCGATGCGCCCTCGCCCGCCCCTCTCCCCCCGCGCCGCACTCCTGGGCGCCGCGCTGCTCGCCGCCTGCGGCGCTCCGCCCGCGCCGGGGTCCGGGCCGTCTCCGGGCAACGGCTCCGCCGGCGTTCGCCTGGAGGACGTGCGCGCCGGGCTGTACGCGCTCGCGGCGGACTCGATGGAGGGGCGCTTCACCGGCTCGCCCGGGATGTGGCGGGCGGCGCGCTACATCGCCGGGAAGCTGCGGGAGTTCGGGATCGAGCCCGCGGGCGAGGACGGCTACTTCCAGCGCCTGCCGATCGCCGTCTCCACGCGCGAGGGGCGGCCGCGGATGAGGGTGCTGGGCGCGTGGGCCGACACGCTGGGCGTCCCGCCGGCGGAGCGGGCGGTCGGGTTGAACGTCGTCGGCGTCGTGCGCGGGAGCGACCCGGCGCTCGCGGAGCAGGCGGTGCTGATCGACGCGCACTACGACCACCTGGGGATCGGCCGCGCGGTGGACGGCGACTCCGTCTACAACGGGGCCGACGACGACGCCACCGGGGTGGTGACGGTGCTGGAGGTCGCCCGTGCGATGGCGCGCGGCCCCCGGCCGAAGCGCACGGTGGTCTTCCTGCTGACCACGGGCGAGGAGGTGGGGCTGCTGGGGACCTACTGGTACATCGCGCACCCGGTGTTCCCGCTGGAGCGCACGGCCGCCAACCTGGAGATCGAGATGATCGGCCGGCCCGACCCGCTGGTCGGCGGCCCGGGGCGGGCGTGGCTCACCGGCTACGAGCGCTCGACCATGGGCGACGCGCTGGCGGCGGCGGGGGTGCCGATCCGGGCCGACCCGCGCCCCGACATGCAGTTCTTCCTGCGCAGCGACAACATCGCCTTCGCGTACCGGGGGATCCCGGCGCACACGCTCTCCACCTACAACATGCACTCCGACTACCACACCCCCGACGACGAGCCGGACCGGATCGACTACGCGCACGTGACGGCGGTGATCGGGGCCGCCGTGCGCGCCGCCCGCCTCCTGGCCGACGGGCCGGCGCCCGTGTGGAAGCCGGGCGGGCGCCCCCAGCCCCCGGCGCGGCAGTGACGGACATCGGCGTGACGCGGAGCGAGGGGCCGCCCGCGCTGGAGGTGGACGGCTTCTCCAAGAGCTACGACGGCTTCGTGGCGGTGGACCGGCTGAGCTTCGCGGTGCGCGGCGGCGAGATCGCGGGGCTGGTGGGGCCGAACGGGGCCGGGAAGACGACGACGCTGCGCGCGATCGCCGGCATCCACCCGCCCGGCGCGGGGGCGATCCGCGTGGCCGGGCGCGACGTGGTGCGCGAGGGCCGGGAGGCCAGGCGGCGCCTGGCGCTGGTCCCCGACGAGCCGCACCTCTTCAACTCGCTCACCGTGTGGGAGCACCTGGAGTTCACCGCGCGAGTCTACGGCGTGGCCGACTGGCGCCGCCCGGCCGCGGCGCTGCTGGACGAGCTGGAGATGGCGGAGCGCCGCGACTCCCTGGCCGACGAGCTGTCGCGCGGGATGCGGCAGAAGGTGGCCGTGGCCTGCGCGCTCCTGCACGACCCGGCGGTGCTGCTGCTGGACGAGCCGCTCACCGGGCTGGACCCGCGCGGCATCCGCACCCTGTACGACACGCTGCGCCGCCGGGCCGCCGCGGGCGCGGCCGTGGTGCTCAGCTCCCACCTGCTGGGGCAGATCGAGGGCCTGTGCGGCACCTTCCTGGTGCTGCGGCAGGGGCGGCTCCTCTTCCACGGCAGCACCGGCGAGATGCGCGCCGCCTTCGGGTGGGAGGACAGCGCCTCGCTGGAGGAGCTGTTCTTCCGCCTCACCGAGGGGCCGGGCGCGTCCCCGCCGGTCGCCGCGCCGTGAACTCCGGGCTCGCCTTCCTGCTGCGCCGCGGGCTGAGGGGGAAGCTGCGGCAGGGGCTGCGGCGCATGCGCACGGTGAAGGGCGCCGTCGCGATGATCGCCGCGGTGGTGTTCATGGTGGGGATCGCGGCGCTGCAGTTCTGGTCGCTCTCGCTGGGGGCGGCGCTCCCCGCCCCGCGTGGCGCGGTGGTGGCGTACGCGCCGCCGATGCTGATGCTGCTGGCGGTGGTCTCGGCCATGAGCGGCCGCGCGCTCTACTTCACCCCCTCGGAGGTGGACTTCCTCTTCCCGGCGCCGGTCGGGCGGCGCGAACTGCTGCTGTACAACCTGCTGGCGCGGCTCGACGTGCAGCTCTTCTCCGCGCTCTGGGTGTCGCTCTTCCTGCTGCGCCACGCGCGCCACTGGGGAGCCGCGGTGGCCGCCACGGTGCTGGGGTTCGCCTTCATCTACGTGGCCGCGCAGGCGCTGGCGCTCGCGGCCACGGCGGCGGACGGGTGGGTGCCCCCGCGGGCGCGCAGGCCCGTGCGCTGGGCTGTGCTCGCGCTCGCCCTGGCCGGCGCCCTGGCCGGGCTGGCGGGCGCGGGGTCGGGCGCCACGCCGGGGCAGCGGCTGCGGGCGCTGTCGGAGACGCCCGTGCTGCGCGCCGCCTCGCTCCCCGCGCGCCCGTTCGCGGAGCTGTTCGCCGCCGCAGGGTGGGCCCAGGCGCTGCCGTGGGCGGCCGCCTCCCTGGGGGTGATCGCCGCGGTGGTCGTCCTGGTCCTGGCAGTGGACGTGGCGTACCTGGAGCGCTCGCTGGCCGTGAGCCGCCGGCGGCACGAGCGGCTGCAGCGGATGCGCTCCGGCGGCGGGATCCACGCCGGGGCGCGGCCGTCGCGGCTGCGGATCCGCGTCCCCCGGCTGGGCGGGCTGGGCGGCGCGGGGGCGCTGGCGTGGCGGCAGCTCACCGAGCTGGCGCGCACCCCCAGGGCGCTGCTGGTGCCGCTCTTCGTGGGCTCCCTCTGGGCGGGGAGCATCTTCTTCGCGGCGCGCGACAGCGGCGACCGGAGCGGCGGGCTCACGATGATCCTCGTCGTCACCCTGCTCCTGCCGGCGATGTTCTCGGGTCACGTGACCTTCGACTTCCGCCGCGACCTGGACCGCATGGCGCTGCTGCGCTCGCTGCCGCTCTCGCCCGCGCAGGTGGCGGCGGGGCAGGTGCTGCCGGTGGCGCTGGTGTTCTCCGCCATGCAGTACCTGGTGGTGGTGGCCGCGCTGGCGCTGGGGCTGGTGAGCGTCGGCCCGCTCCTGCTGGCCGTGGCGCTGGCGATCCCGCCCTACACCTGGGCCACCATGGCGGTGGAGAACGGCCTCTTCCTGCTGATGCCCTACCGCGTGGTGCCCGGCGAGGACCAGCGGATGCAGTTCATGGGAAAGGTGATGCTGGCGCTCTTCCTCAAGCTGATCGTCGTCGGCCTCCTGGTGGGGCTGGCGCTGCTGGCGGGCTGGGCTGCGGCCGCGGCGACGGGGGCGAGGGCGGCGGGGCTGGCCGCCGGGGTGCTGGTGATGGTGGGCGGCTGCATCCCGCTCACCTGGCTGGTGGGCCGCGCGTTCGCCGCGTTCGACGTGGCGCGGGACACGCCGGCGTAGGAGAAGTGCGTGAGTGCGTGAGTGCGTGAGTGCGTGAGTGCGAAAGTGCGAAAGCGCGGGCCGGGAGGCGACCTCCCGGCCCGTTCGATTGGCTGCCCGCGAGCTTCGACTCGACGCGTCGGCCGGATCGGGAGGCTCCCGCGGGCTCGTCGTCAGCCGGTGGTCGGTTGCGAGCGGATCCTGAAGCGGCAGCTCGGACGTCCCCGCACGTCGCAGTCGGCGCGCACGGGAAGGCCGGTGAACTCCGTCAGCGTCGCCTCAAGCGCCGTGCACGCCAGCGGGTGCTCGGGGACGATCGCGGCCAGCGGGCAGCACCGCCCCCGGATCACCAGCTCGGCCCCTCCTTCCTCCACGTAGCCGGCTCCGCCGAGGTCGCCCAGCAGCCGCACGGCCTCCTCGGCGCGGGCGCGCGCGCTCCCCCGCGGCCGGTCCGGCGGCGCCAGCCCGCTCCCCGCCGCGCGGAGCAGCCGCTCGGTCTCCTCCGGGTCCAGCCGCGAACGCACCCCTTCCAGCACGCGCAGCAGGAACGGCAGGTACGCCCGCGAGAGGAGCGCTTCCCCCGCGGGCGTCAGGCGGTACTCGTGCGCGGGCTTTCCCACGCCCCCGCGCAACGTCTCGTGCTGCACCAGGCCATCTACCTCCAGCGCGTGCAGGTGCACGCGGACCGCGCTCTCGCTGATCCCCAGCGCGTCGGCGAGCTCGCCCACGCGCCGGTTCGCCGCGCAGAGCAGCACGAGGATCTCCCTGCGCGAGCCGTTCATGAGGCGCCCAGCCCGATCATCGTCCGCTCCCGGATCCGGCGACGCTCCAACACGATGTCCGTCGACACGGAAAGCTGTGCAATCGTTGGACCTTTCCGGGGCCCGCGGGCGTCCCGGGACCACCCGAGTCAGCGCCGGCTCTCCGCAATATTACAACTATATCATTGGCATATTTATTGAAGGCGCAGCGCGCCCTGTCCTCGGGTCGCTCCCCGGGCCGCCGGGCACCCTTCCTCGTGAGGTTTGGAACCATGAAAGCCCACTGGTTCCGGCTCTTCGTGCCGCTCGCCCTGTTCACCTTCCTCTCGTCGTGCGAGTACGTGAAGCTGCTGAGGCCCAGCGTGCTCAAGCAGCTCAACCCCGACGTGGTGCGCCTGGTCAACGAGCTCCCCGCGGTGGACGACCCCAACGGGCGCGTGGTGGCCCGGCTGTTCGCCCACGGCGGCCTCTCGCACGCGAAGCGGGGGCGCGACGGGGTGTACCGCGACGAGATCACCATCCCCAAGAACCAGTTCATCTGGCGCCCGGCCATCATCCGCATCCCGCAGGGCGGCGAGCTGGAGCTGGAGGTCCACAACACCGACCAGAACCTCCACGCCATCTTCGCCCCCAGCGTCCCCGAGCGGCAGGCGATGATGCTCCCCATGCACACCGCGGGGCGGGTACGGATCCGGCTCGACCAGCCGGGCCTGTACTGGTTCGGCTGCCCGATCTCCAACCACGCCGGGCGCGGGATGCTGGGGCTGATCATGGTGGGCGGCGAGGTGCCGCCCGAGGCGAAGCTCGACCGTCCGCGCCAGCGCCGGCCCTGAGGGAGGGAGAGCCATGACCACGCATGCTGCGACCAATCTGCGCCTGGCGTCCGCCGTCGCCCTCGCGGTGCTCCTCCTCCCGGCGTGCGGAGTGCGCACCCGCTACCCGATCACCCAGCAGGCCCGGCCGTTCTCGGACATGAACGAGGCCAAGGCGGGCTCGGCCCCGCCGGTGGCGCAGGGGGTCACCTCCGAGCGCATCGCGCGGGCCCGCTCCGAGCCGCAGAACTGGCTCACCTACTACGGCGCCTACGACGGGCAGCGGTACAGCCCGCTGGACCAGATCAACACCGGCAACGTGGCGCGGCTCAGGCCCGCCTGGGTCTTCCAGACCGGGGTGATCGGCCTGGTCGCCAACCCCGCCACCTACTCGTTCGAGGCCGCCCCGATCGTGGTGGACGGGGTGATGTACGTCTCCGGGTGGGACGGCTACGTGTGGGCGCTGGACGCCGCCAGCGGCCGGCTCCTCTGGCAGTACCGCCACCCGATCCCGCTGGACGTGCCGCTCTGCTGCGGCAACGTCAACCGCGGGGTGGCGGTGGCGCAGGGGAGGGTGTTCGTGGCCACCCAGAACGGCCAGCTCGTGGCGCTGGACGCCGCGAACGGGCGGCCGGTGTGGCAGCAGACCTTCGTGGACGTGCGCGCCGGCGAGAGCGCCACGCTGGCGCCGCTGGTGGTGAAGAACCTGGTGATCGTCGGCAGCTCGGGGGCCGAGTACGGGGTGCGCGGGCACATCGACGCCTTCGACCTGCGCACCGGCGCGCGGGTCTGGCGGCGCTACAACGTGCCGAAGCCCGGCGAGCCCGGCGCCGACACCTGGGGCGGCGACCAGAGCTGGGCGCGCGGCGGGGGGACGGCGTGGATCACGGGCACCTACGACCCCGAGCTGGACCTCGTCTACTGGGGAGTCGGCAACCCGGGCCCGGACTTCGACGGGAGCGTGCGGCCGGGGAACAACCTCTACACCAGCGGGATGGTGGCCATCGACCCCGACGACGGGTCGCTGCGCTGGCACTACCAGTGGACGCCGCACGACGTGTGGGACTACGACGGCGTCAACGAGAACATCCTGTTCGAGCAGGAGGGGCGGAAGCTGCTGGCCCACTTCGACAAGAACGGGCACCTCTTCGTCCTGGACCGCACCAACGGCCAGTTCGTGCGCGCCGTCCCCTACGGCCGCGTCACCTGGGGCGCCATCGACGCCCAGGGGAGGGTGGCGGTGCAGCGGACGCCCACGCCGGAGGGCGTGCACATCTGCCCCGGCCCGGCGGGGCTCAAGGAGTGGCCGCACGCCGCCTACAGCCCGCGGACGGGCCTGCTCTACACCCCGGTGGTGGAGGCGTGCGGCACCTTCAAGCTGAAGCCCACCGAGTTCGAGGAGAGCATGCCCTACTGGGGCGGCGAGGTGGCGCTCGACCAGGAGCAGTGGGGGCACGTGAAGGCGTTCGACCCCGCGACGGGGCGGGAGGTGTGGTCGTGGCGCGCCGAGCACCCGATCCTCTCCTCCGTGCTGGCGACCGCGGGGGACCTGGTCTTCGCCGGGGAGCCCAACGGGAACTTCCACGCCTTCGACGCGCGCAGCGGGCGCGTGCTGTGGACCTTCCAGACCGGCAGCGGCATCCACAGCAACCCGGTCACCTACAGCGTGAACGGCAGGCAGTACGTGGCGGTGCCCACCGGCTGGGGCGGCTGGGTGGAGGGGTACGCGCCGGAGATGTACGGCGCCCCGCGCGGGAACGCGCTGATCGTGTTCGCGCTGCCGTAGGGGAAAGTGCGTGAGTGCGTGAGTACGGAACGGCGGAAAGGAGGGGAGCGATGGAGGCACGCGTGAAGGTGCTCGGGCACCCGGTGCACCAGATGCTGATCGTGCTGCCGCTGGGGACGCTCACGGGCGCGGTGCTCTTCGACCTCTGCCACGTGGCGGAAGGAAGCGGGCAGTGGGCCCTGGTCTCCTTCTGGCTGATCGCGCTCGGCGTGCTGAGCGGGCTGCTGGCGGCGGTCTTCGGCTTCGCGGACTGGACCAAGATCCCCGCCGGGACGCGCGCGAAGCGGGTGGGGGCGCTGCACGGGGCGGGCAACGTCATTGTGGTGACGCTCTTCGCGCTCAGCTGGCTGCTGCGGCGCGACGCGCCCACCGACCCGGAGACGCTCGCCATCGCGCTCTCGCTGGCCGGCGGCGGGCTGTCGATGGTGACCGGGTGGCTGGGCGGCGAACTGGTGGACCGGATGGGCGTGGGGGTGGACGACGGCGCCAACCTGGACGCGCCCAGCTCGCTCTCGCGCCGCCCGGCGCACGGGGGCGCGGCGGGCGACTGAGCCGTCGGGGCGGGGAGGGTCGGATGAAGGGTGACGGTCCCGTCCTGGTGATCGGCGCCACGCAGGGGACGGGTCGGCTGGTCGCCGACCTGCTCCTGCGCGAAGGCACGCCCGTCCGCGTCCTCGCGCGCACGCCCGAGAAGGCGCGGGAGATCTTCGGCGGCGCGGTCGAAGTGGTGCAGGGCGACCTCACGAAGCCGGAGACCCTCGCCCCCGCCCTCCGCGGCGCGAGCGGCGTCGTGCTGACCGCGGGGGTGACGAAGCGCCCGGCGCCCGAGCGGCTGGTGAAGTCCACCGAGTACGACGGCACGCTCAACGTGCTGCGGGCCGCCCGCGCGACCAGCTTCCGCGGGCGGCTCGTCTACATGGGCGCCATCGGCACCACGCGCTGGTCGGTACTCGCCTTCCTGCTGAACCTGATCAAGGGCAACACGCTGAAGTGGCGGCGCCGCGCCGAGGAGGAGATCCGCCGGAGCTGGCTCGACTACACCATCGTGCACGCCGGCATCCTGGCCGACGGCCCGGCCGGGAAGCACGCCCTGATGGTCACCCGGCGGCGCCTGCCGATGCGGCCCTGGTACCGCCTCGGCCGCGAGGACGCGGCGGAGGTCATCGTCCACGCCCTGCGCGAGCCGCGCGCCCGCAACGCCACCCTGGACGTGGTGTGGAAGCGCGGCGAGCCCACCCGCGACTGGTCCTCGCTCTTCCGCGACGCCGCGTCCGACCCGTCGGCGGAGACCTCCTCCGCGTGACCCAGGCGTTACGAAACGCGCGACGCGGCGGGGAGCCGGAAGGACTCCCCGCCGCGCCGTCTCGGCGTCGACCGGACCCGCCGCCCGCTACGAGTTCGGGTCGGGCTCGGTGTAGCCGCCGCTGTAGCCGCCGTTCCTCCCGCGGATCCACTCGACCAGCTTGAACGCGCCCCACACCAGCAGCACCAGCGGGAGCACGGTGAAGAGGAGGATCTTGCCCAGCCACGCCGCGACGAACAGGACCTTCAGGGCCACGTTCAGGGCCACCAGGGCCACGATCACCAGCACGATCCACTTGAGGATCGTCTCGAACTTGCTTCTCTCAGGCATGTTGCGCTCCCGGAGCAGAGACGTGAAACGGTTTTCGCCGAGCGAGGGGCAGGTCTACGGGAGGGTCCGCGGGGAAGTTTCAGGGATGGAAGTGCGTGAGTGCGGAAGTGCGTGAGTGCGCGAGTGGAGGCACGAAGTACGAGGCGCGGAGACGATGAGGGCCGGTCCTCTTCTTGCCCGGGGCGCGGCGGAAGCATGGGACCGGAGGGGCATGAGCTACGACGCGGGACCGGATCGCGGAGGAGAGGGGCGGCGCGGAGCGCTGCTGATCGCGGGCGTGCGGCGCACGGCCCGGCGCTTCCGCGAAGACTGGCGGGCGCTCCCCGACGCGGCGCGGCGGCGCTTCCTCTGGACGCTCGCCATCGGGCTGGGCGTCTCGGCGGGGGTGATGCTGGGCCTCTGCTTCGTTACGCGAGGGCTGGAGGAGGAGGGCCGGCTGGCGTGGGAGGGCGTGCTGCTGCGCCGGCTCGACCGCTCCGACGCCATGAGCTTCAGCACGGCGCTCTGGGCCGAGTCTCCGGGAAACTCCGTCTTCATGATCCCGGTGGTGCTCGCGGCGGCGCTGGTCTGCGTGTGGCTGCGGCGGCCGCTGCGCGCGCTGGCCGTGCTCGCCGCGTTCTTCATGCTGGACCTGGTGGTGCTGCTGGGGTGGCTCGCGTGGAGCCGCGCGCGCCCCGTGGCCGTCGCGGGCGGCATCGCCTCGCCGGGGTTCCACTCCTTCCCGTCTGGCCACGTGGCGCAGATCGTGGCGGCCTACGGCTTCTTCGTCTACCTGTGGCTGCGCGCCAGCCGCAGTTTCTGGGAACAGACGCTGGCCGTGGCGCTCTTCCTGGGCGTGCTGGGCTCCGTCGCCCTCGCGCGCCTGCGGCTCGGCAGCCACTGGCCCTCCGACATCCTGGCCGGCGCGGCGGTCGGCGCGCTCTGGCTCGCCGTGGTCACCGCCGCCCTCCGGCGGGCGGAGGACGCAGGCGGACGGTAGGGCTTCGCTTCGCGCTTCGCACCGGCCGTCGAGGCCGCCGAGCAGGCCGCTTCCTGACGGCGCAGTCTCGGGAGAAAACGACGAGCCCCGCGGACGACGAGCTCGTGGGGCTCTCGTCTGCCGGATTCGAGCTGGCTGTTCCCTGTCCCCTGCAGTTCGCGTGAGGGATGCGCGCCCGACAGGGCCGGGACGCCGCCGCCACAGGGGGTATCGTGGCGGCGGTGGCCCGGCGCCGTTGGGCACGGTCGTATCGTGCCCTACGGCGCGCGCAGCCCGGCCCCCTTCAGGGGGACACGCCCAGGTCCGCCGTTACAGCAGTTTCGTCCGGATGTTTTCTGCCAAGCCTTTGCACAATCGTGAGTTGCCGCGAAACTGACGGCGGCTTTCCCCGTAGTGCGCTGTGGTTGACAGGGAGTGCGGACGCGGCGAGATTCCGGGCGCCTGGCGTTCCCCCTCCCGCGCGTCCGCTCCCCTCCCACCTCTTCCCGGGATCGTGAGCACCTTCTTCTTCGTCTGCGCCGTCGCCGGCGGGGCCATCCTGGTGATCCAGCTCCTGCTGGGGCTGGCGGGGATGGACCACCACCACTGGTTCGACCTCAACCTGGACGTGCACGCGGGCGAGGCGCTCAACCTGCTCTCCCTGCGCGCGCTGGCGGCCGGTCTCGCCTTCTTCGGGCTGATCGGGATGCTGGTGCTCTCGACCGGGGGCGCGGGCGTTCTGGCCCTTCCCGCGGCGCTCCTGGTGGGCGGGACGGCGGCGACGCTGGTCGCGGCGGCCCAGCGGCAGCTGCGCAGGCTGGAGCGCGACGGCACGGTACGGCTGGAGCGCGCGGTGGGCGAGGCCGCCACCGTCTACCTGAGCATCCCCGGCGGGATGGCCCGGCCCGGCAAGGTCCACGTGGCGCTCCAGGGGCGCACGGTGGAGCTGCAGGCCGTCTCGGAGCAGTCCCTTCCCACCGGCGCCCAGGTGGTGGTGGTCGACGTGGTCGGCCCCGACACCGTGGAGGTGGCGCCCTCCCTTTCAATGGAGGTCTGAACCATGTTCGTCGCCAGCCTGGCCCTGCTCCAGGTGACTCCGGACGCGCTGCTGGGGAGCACGGTGCTCCTGGCCGTGGTCCTGGTCCTGGGGTTCGTCTTCTTCCTCTCCAGCCGCTACCGGCGCTGCCCGGCCAACCGGGTGCTGGTGGTCTCGGGGATGGTGGGCGGCGGCAACGCGGCCAAGTGCATCTCCGGGGGCGGCACCTTCGTGTGGCCGATCATCCAGGAGTACGACTACCTGAGCCTGGAGCCGATCCAGATCGACATCCCGCTCAAGGACGCGCTCTCCTTCGAGAACATCCGCGTCTCCGTGCCCAGCGTGTTCACGGTGGCCGTCGGCACCGAGGAGGCCGTGCGGCAGAACGCGGCGGTCCGCCTGCTCAAGCTCGACCAGGCGCAGATCAAGCGGCAGGCGCAGGACATCATCTTCGGCCAGCTCCGGCAGGTGATCGCCTCCATGCGCATCGAGGAGATCAACCGCGACCGCGAGGCGTTCCTGCACAACATCCTGACCTCGCTGGAGCCCGAGCTGAAGAAGATCGGCCTGGTGCTGCTGAACGTGAACATCACCGACATCAACGACGAGTCGGGGTACATCGAGGCGATCGGGCGCAAGGCGGCGGCCGAGGCGGTGCAGAAGGCGCGCGGCGACGTGGCCGACCAGGAGAAGATGGGCGAGATCCGCGTGGCCGAGGCGGAGCGCGAGAAGCAGGTGCAGGTGGCCAGCGCCAACAAGGAGATGGAGATCGGCATCCGCGAGGCGCAGCGCGAGCAGGCGGTGCGGGTGGCCGAGCTGGAGAAGGAGCAGAAGGTCGGCGAGCAGACGGCCGCCTACGAGCGCGAGGCGCAGGTGAAGGAGGCCGAGCAGAAGAAGCGCATCTCCGTGGCGAGCGCCGAGGCCAAGGCGATCGCGGGGGAGGCGCAGAGCCAGGCGCAGATCGTGGCCACCAACGCGCAGCTGCAGGTGCGCCAGGCCGAGGCGTACGAGATCGGCGAGAAGCGCAAGCGCGAGGCGGAGGCCGCGGTGCTGGAGGCGCAGAACCGGGCCATGGCGAAGGCGGCCCTCGCCGAGGCCGAGCGGGTGGAGGCGGAGCGGCGCGCCGCGCTGGAGGCGCCGGCCAAGGCCGAGAAGGCCCGCACCATCGTGGAGGCCGAGGCCGAGGCGGAGAAGAGGCGCATCCACGCGCTGGCCGAGGCCGCGGCGACCTACGCCAGGCTGGAGGCGGAGGCGCGCGGCCAGTACGAGATCCTGGCCAAGAAGGGCGAGGGCCTCAAGCGGATCGTGGAGGCGTGCGGCGGGTCGAAGGAGGCGTTCCAGCTCCTGATGCTGGAGCACCTGGACACGCTGGCGGAGACGGCGGCCACGGCCATCTCGAACATCAAGTTCGACAAGGTGGTGGTGTGGGACGGCGGCACGGGCCAGGGCACCGGCAACTTCCTGCAGAACCTGGTGCGCACGCTGCCGCCGATGATGCAGGTGGTGCGCGAGATCGGCGGGGTGGAGCTCCCGGAGTTCCTGGGCCGCCTGTCGCCCGAGCCCGGCGAGGACCAGGCGGCGGACGAGGTGCAGCGCGCGCTGACCTCGCCGCCCGCCCCGCCCTCGCCCGACGACCGCGAGCGCGAGGTCCCCGCCACCGGTACTGAGCGCCGCGGCGTGGGCACGGGCGCCACGGAGGGCGCGCGGCCGGCGCAGTAAGCCAGTCGCCGGATCGGCGACTGTCGGTCGGGACGAAGCACGGCGCCCCGGGGAGCGATCCCCGGGGCGCCGTTCTATCGTCCCGCGGGCGGGAGAGGGCGAATGAATTCACCGCTACAACTGCGCAAAGTCCGCCTTCGCGGACTCCCACGCGGAGATCGATGCTGACCAACAGCGTCGCTCAAGTAGGCATGCCGAGATTAATCCGCAGCCAGATTCGGGTAAGTGGCGCGATATCACCCGCGACCAAGAGGTCGATGGGACGCCGTCCGCCAAGGGACGGAACCTCACGGGTCAGCCAATCGCGAGCCGCGTAAGGGTAAATGGCGTCCAGCAACTCGATCTGGAATTCGTGGAGCTCTTCGATGCGGCTGATGTGGGCGGCGTCAGGCTGAGACTCGCCGGTGCGCCAGCGGTTGAGCGTGCTCTCGTCGGTGCCAAGCGCGCTCGCGATCTGAGCATAGGTGAGTCCTAGCTTCTCGTGCGCTTCCTCGATGTAGTGCAGTTGGGGAGCAAATGGCTTGGCGTTCATAGGTACTCTCTAGCTGTCGCGGTAGAGTATCTATGTTACGTCTACTTTGTCCACTGTGCAAGTCCCATCACCGATGCGAGGATCGGGGATCACTCCCGCAGGCAGATGCCGGTGCTGGCCTCGCCGGCGGTGCCGTCGGCGAGGAGGGCGTCGATGGCGGCGCCGATGGCCTCGTCCAGCCGCGCGCCGGTGCGGCTGAAGCCCAGAAGCGCGCGGACGCGGTTCGTCAGCTCCTTGCGGGGGACGGGGCCGGTGGCGCGCAGCACCATCAGCACCGCCTCGCGGTACTCCTCGGGCGGGATGCGCTCGGCCGGTATGCCCGTGCCCGCGCGCGTGCGCACGGCCAGGGTGCCTTCGGCGTTCCAGACCCACTCGCCGCGGCGCTGGAGCCTGCCCGCCTGCTCCAGCGACCGCAGCGAGTACTCGATGCGTCCCTGCACGCGGTTGCCCACGCGCGCCAGCCCCCACATCGCCCCCACGCGCGCGACCAGCTCCTCCACGTGGATCGGGGCCTCGGCGGCGACCACGTCTTCGATGGCCCTCAGCAGCAGCGCGGGCGGGGCGGAAAGGATGTCCGTCCCGGCGTGGCGCGCGCTGTCGTCCGCCCGCCGGTACGGCTGCGCCGCGAGCGGCACCGGCGGCGGCGCGGCGGCTTCGTCCGCTGGAGGCGACGCGGCGGGCGGCACGGCGGAGGGTGTTTCCGCTTCCACGGACGGGGCCGCGGTGAAGACGGGGACCCCGGCGTCGGGCGAGGGCGCGGCGGCTTCGATCCGCTCCGCGGTGGAGTCCGCCGGCGCGGAGGCGGCGGCTTCGGCCTGCTCGCGGGCGGCGGCCTGGACCGCGGCTTCCTTCTCCGCCGCCGTCTCCTCGCGGGCGCGGCGGCGGGAGTCTACCACCAGGCGGAGGAGGCGCTCGACCTGGCCCTCGCGGTCCTTGAACCAGTCGGTGGACCAGACGCGGTGGATCTCCCACCCGCGCGCCTCCAGCACCTGCTGGCGCAGGCGGTCGCGGTCGCGCGCGGTCTCGGACGAGTGGTAGGCCACGCCGTCGCACTCGATGCCGCAGACGTAGCGGCCGGGGACCTCGTCGTCCACCACCGCCATGTCGATGCGGTAGCCGGCGACGCCCACCTGCGGCCTGAGCGCGAGCCCCCGCCGCGTCAGCTCCTGGAAGACCTCGCGCTCGAAGACGGACTCGGTGTCGGCCGCCGCGCTCGCCTCGGCGGCGTCCAGGCGGCCGCGCTCGGCGTAGAGGAGGAAGTCGCGCAGGAGGGCGGGGCCGCGCGAGGTGGCGTGCGTGGGGCTGATCTCGTCGCCCTTCATGGAGCTGAAGACCACCATCCGCCGCCGGGCGCGGGTGGTGAGCACGTTCAGGCGCCGCCAGCCGTTCTCGCCGTTGATCGGCCCGAAGTTGTAGCGCAGCCGCCCGTCGCGCCCCTTCGCGTAGGTGACGCTCAGCAGAATCACGTCGCGCTCGTCGCCCTGGATGTTCTCCAGGTTCTTAACGAAGAACGGCTCCGTCTTCTCGCGCGAGAAGAACGGCTCCAGCGACGGGTCTTCGCGGCGGCGCGCCTCCAGCTCGTCCTGGATGGCCAGCTGCTGGCGCAGGTTGAAGGTGCCGACGCCGAGACTCAACTCGGGATACTCCTTCGCGTGGCGGACGACGGCGTCGACCACGCGGCGCGCCTCGACCAGGTTGAGCCCCTTCCCCTCGTACACGCCGTCGGGGACGTACTCGAAGACGAGGCCCTCGGCGTGGCTGTCGGTCTCCACACTGGGGAAGGTGTGCAGGTCGGCGTCGTAGAAGGAGACGTTGGAGAAGGTGATCAGCGACTCGTGCGTGCTGCGGTAGTGCCAGCGCAGCCGCGTCTTCGGCACGCCCGCGCCCAGGAACTCCTCCAGCACGCTCTCGGTGTCTTCGAAGAGCGGGGTGCCGTCGTCGGCGAGCGGGGCGGCCTCCTGCCCGGCCATCACCGCGAAGAAGTTGGTGGGCGGCAGCTGCTTGGGGTCGCCGACGACCACCAGCCGCTCGCCGCGGACGATGGCGCCCACCGCGTCTTCGGAGGGAAGCTGGCTGGCCTCGTCGAAGATCACCACGTCGAAGCCCGGCCGGCCGCCCTCCAGGAGCTGCGCCACGGTGAGCGGGCTCATCATGAAGCACGGCTTGATGGCGCGGATGGCGGCGCCCGACGTCTGCAGCGTCCGGCGGAGCGGGGCGTGCCGCCGCTCGCGCGCCATCTCGCGCTGCAGGAAGGGCATGCCGGCCTTGGCCTCGTCGGCGCGCAGCCGGGCCTGCACCTCGTCGCGGAGCCGGGCGACCAGGGCGTCGCGGTTCTCCTTCAGCACCTCCGCGTCCAGCCGGCGGAACTCCTCCACGCGCTGCTCGTGCGTCATCGTCGCGAACTGGCGCAGGGGCTCGCGCTCCTGCACGGCGGCGCTCACCCACTTCTGGTGGAAGGCGCGGCGGAAGGCGCGCGGCAGGTCGGCGAACGCCACCTCGCCGGAGAAGGCGGGGGCCAGCAGCTCGGCCGCCAGCCCGGCGGCCGCCTTCTGCCGCACCAGCTCGAACGCCGCCCAGCGCGGGGCCTGCGAGAGCCCTTCCTCCAGCTCGCGCGCGCGGACCTCGACCTCCGCCAGCGGCGCTCCTGCGAGGTACGTCGCCGGAAACCCAGCGAGCGTGCGCAGCCCGGCGAGCGAGCGGTCCACGCGCTCCACCGCCTGTCCGAGCGACGTGGCGAGCGACACGTCGGGCGCGGCGGCGGCGGCCAGCTCGGCGGCGCGGTCGGCCAGGCGGTGGGCGACGCAGAGGCCGCGGAACTCCACCACCCAGCGCACGTAGCCGTCCAGCGCCTCCCAGTCGCTGGCCTCGCCGAACCAGAGGGCGCCGAAGAGGTGCCGCCCGACCGCCTCGCGCCCGCCCAGCCAGTGGCGCTCGCGGCGCAGCTCGCCCACGCGCTTCATCTCCTCGGCCTGCTCGGCCAGCGAGGCACGGTAGCCGGGGCGGCGGTAGGAGAGCCAGCGCTGCTTCGTGGACCGATACCGTCCGCTCAGGAAGTTGAGGAAGCGGAGGAAGCCGCTCTCCTTCCCCACGATGTAGGCGATGTCGGCGGCGTGGTCGTGCCCGAGCGCCTCGTCGGTGAAGCGCTCGCCGACGCGCGCGCGCAGCCCGGCCAGGCGGCGGCCGTGCTCGACGAGCTCCAGCGCCTCGCGCGGCGGGGCGTTCCAGGCGTCGCTCTTGAGGATGGCGAGCGGGGCGCCGGGGGAGCGGCGCATCACCCCGGCCACGTGGACGGCCGTGCGCGCGTCGCTCGCGGTGCGCACGGGCGGGAGGCCGTACGCGGTGGAGATCTCGCCGCCGAGACGAATCGTCTCGACGACGGCGGAGCGCAGGCCGGAGAGGAGCGCGCGGGCGTCCTCCAGCTCGTCCTCCGTCCACAGGGTGCGCGTGGAGTCGCGCCAGGGGTGGCGCGCGGGGTCGCCGGTCTCGGCGGCGGCCTTCGCCAGGTCCTCCAGACCGCGGACCGTGTCCTCGAACTGCTCGCGCGTGACGCCGCCGACCGGCTTCTCCAGCTTCAGGCGGGGCGCGTCGCGCAGCGCCAGCAGCTCGCCGAAGCCGCGGTAGGGGGCGAAGCCGGCGGCGCCGTAGGGGGTGTGCACGGCGTCGGCGTAGGCGGTGAGCTCGTCGCGCACGCCGGGGAGCCGCGCGGCGGCCGACTCGCCCGGCCTGGGACGCTGCAGCGAGGCGTCGAGCGAGCGGGCGATCTCCTTCACCACCGCGCGCTTGTTGGCCTTGGTGGAGTGCAGCTCCAGGCAGAAGTCGCCGAGCCCGGCGCGCACCAGGCGGTCGTGCACCACCTGCAGCGCGGCCATCTTCTCGGCCACGAAGAGGACGGACTGCCCGCTGGCGAGCGCCTGGGCGATCAGGTTGGTGATGGTCTGCGACTTCCCCGTCCCCGGCGGCCCCTCGAGCACCAGGTCGTGCCGGCGCGAGACGGCGGCGATGGCGCGCAGCTGGCTGGAGTCGGCGTCCACCACCTGCGCGGTGCGCTCGGGCGGGAACTCGGCGTCGAGCTCCATCGCGCGCACCTCGTCGGGGAGGCCCACCACCGCCTCGCCCTTGCGGGTGACGAGCTGGCGGACCAGCCGGTGCGCGGCGAAGGCGGCCCCGTTGGCCTCCAGGTCCTTGTACATCACGAACTTCTGGAAGGCGAACAGCCCCAGGTAGATCTCCGTGGTCACCCGCCAGCCGGGCTGGTTGGCGACCGCCGCGGTGACGGCGGCGAAGAACTGCTGCAGGTCGTAGTCGTCGGCGATGGTGCTGGGGTCGGGGATGTCGGGGAGGACGACGCCGAAGTTCTGCCGGAGGTACTCGGCCAGCGTGGGGTTGACGATCGGGTCGTCGTCGGTGGCGGCGACGGTGTAGCCGGCCGCGGCGGACCTGCGCGTGAGCACGACGGGGAGGAGGAGGAGCGGCGCGCGGTAGACTTCGCCGGCGTCCTTCGCGTCGCGGTAGTGCAGCATCCCCAGCGCCAGGAAGAGCGCGTTGACGCCCTGCTCCTCGATGGTCTCGCGCGCCTGCTCGTCGATCCTGCGGAGCGACCTGTCGAGCTGCTCCGGCGCGGCGCCGGTCTGCAGCGTGTCGTCGCGGTGCCGCTCGTCGAGCCTGGCCGCCTCGTACGGCGCGAACGCGGCGGCGGACGGCTCCGCGTCCTCCTCCATGGCCTCGAACACGTCCTCCCCGGCCGCCGCGGGCGTCGAGGCGGCCTGACCCTCCGCGGGCGAAAGCACCGGCGCCGCCTCGGTCGTGGACGCCGTCGTCA
Organism: Longimicrobium sp.; assembly: GCA_036389795.1. Taxonomy (NCBI): domain Bacteria; kingdom Pseudomonadati; phylum Gemmatimonadota; class Longimicrobiia; order Longimicrobiales; family Longimicrobiaceae; genus Longimicrobium; species Longimicrobium sp. The sequence goes on along the minus strand of DASVWD010000101.1, from coordinate 9,841 downwards.
CGTCCGAGGCGCCGAGGGTTGACTCCGCCGGGGCTGCCGCCGCGTCGCTCGCCGCCGCTTCGGGACCTGCCGGAGAAGGAGACGACGCACCCCCCGCCTCCGCCCCGGCCGGACCGGCGGAGCGGGCGTTCATCTGCATCATCTCGCCCACCATCGAGCTTCCCCCTGCGGTGCGCGGCGCCTCTTCCCCGCCCGGCGCGGCCGTTTCCCCCGCGTCGCCCGATCCCGCCCCGGCTCCTTCCGCCGGCTGCTCGGCGGCGGCGCGGAAGCGCATCGGCTTCTCCTGGAGGTAGAGGCGGCGGAAGACCTCGGCCGGCTGCTCGTCGACGACGGCCACGGTGGAGACCTTCGTCACGCGGAAGTTGAGCGCGCGGTTGCGCTTGCTCAGGTCGAGCAGCTTGCTCCGCCAGTGGCCGAGCGCCGCTGCGATGCGCTGCTCGTCGGACGTCGCGGGCTCGGACGGGGCGGGCGGGACGGCGCCCTCGGGTGTGCTCATGCGGCGAGGCTCACGCGCGGGAAGCTTAGGGGTCGGGGACGGGGCGCCGGACGGGGCGCGGACGGATGTTTTAGCGACGGGGGCGGGGCGGGACAAGGGTGACGGAGGGCAGGGGGGACAGGGGCGGCTGAAGCCGCGGCAACGACGGCAGGAAGCCTCGCCTGGCGGTGGTGCGGGGGCAGGCACGGTGCGGCGAGGCTCCGGATTCGACAGCGCGGCAGTGTATCGCGGTGAGTCACCGTGTCGGGAGGCGGGACAGGATGTAGCGCCGTGAGACACCGGGGAGGGGGTCCCGCGACGCGTCGAAATGGGCGCCGACGCACCGCAAACATCTGATTGGCAAGGGGTTTCAACTTGTTTAAACATCCGCACCTGCACGCGGTATCGGTCCTGCCTTCCAGTGGCGGTGAAAGCGACAGACCGGGCCAGCGAGCCGCCCGACCCGGGGTGGGAAGGAAAGGCTTGCACGACTCTCCGGCGACTGAGGCTCGCTGGCCCACCAGGCTTGATCCCACCGGGGAGCCCCGAACGGCACGTGCGGGCGATCCCCGGCGGAAATCCACCGAAACGGATTCGCTCCGTCATCTCCCGGCGGCCGATCTCCCTCGTTCGCCAGCGAGCGAAGGTCTCGTCCCACGGGTGATCATCTCTCCGGTTCGAGAGGGCGTCATGTCCAGCATCACCATCCGCCTGGCTCCGGCCGGGCTCACGCACCACGCAGGAGGCAGGATGCGGTACCGGCAGTACCTGGCGGTCGCGCTCGCGGCGACGATCGCGGCGGCGTGCGGCGGAGGCGGCGCGGCCTCCGGCGGCACCCCCACGGAGACCACCCCCCCGGCGAACGGCGGCGGCACCCTGGCGTCGCTCGCGCTCTCGCCCACCAGCGGCACGGTTCCCGTCGGCGGCAGCTTCCAGCTCACGGCGACGCCGAAGGACGCCGCGGGGAACGCGCTCAGCGGCCTCCCGGCGCCCACCTTCGTGTCGTCGGACCCGGCGAAGGCCACGGTCGACGGCAACGGCCTGGTGACGGGGCTGGCGGCGGGCGCCGTCACCATCCGCGCCACGCTGACCGCGGGAGGGGCGACCCACACCGCCACGGCGGACCTCACGGTCACGGCGCCGCCGCCGCCGCCGCCCTCGGCCACCTTCACCTCGCTCACGCTCTCGCCCGACGCGGGCTCGGTGAACGTGGGAGGAACGCTCCAGCTCACCGCCACCCCGCGCGACCAGAACGGCGCCGCGATGGCGGGGCTCCCCGCGCCGACCTTCAGCACCAGCGACGCCTCGCGCGCGACGGTGGACGCGTCGGGCGTGGTGCGCGGCGTGGCGGCGGGCGCGGTGACGATCACGGCGTCGCTCACGGCGGGCGGCGTCACCCGGCAGGCGGCGGCGAGCGTCACGGTGGTCGCGCCTCCCGCCCCGCCCGCGCCCAGCACCGCCGCGGTCGCGGCCCGGCGCAGCGGGTACTCGCCGCCGGCGGTCACCATCGCGGTGGGCGGGACGGTCACCTGGACGATGGTGGACGACGACCACACGGTGACCTTCTACACCATCGCGCCCGACGGGGGGAGCGCCGGCCGCACCGAGGAGGGCACCTCGGTCAGCCGCAAGTTCAGCCAGCCGGGGACGTACGCCTACCACTGCACGCGCCACGAGATCCAGGGTACCGTCGAGGTGAAGGCGGGCGGCGACACTCCCCAGCAGCCCCCCACCTACACCTCGCTCACGGTGAGCCCGTCCAGCGGCTCGGTGCAGGTGGGCGCCACGCTGCAGCTGGCCGCCACGCCGCGCGACCAGTACGGCGCGGCCATGAGCGGGCTGGGAAGCGCGCAGTGGTCGTCGTCGAGCTCGGCGGTCGCCACCGTCAGCGCGTCGGGGCTGGTGACCGGCGTGGCGGCGGGGACGGCGACCATCACCGCCACGCTGGCCTCGGGCGGGACCACGAAGACGGCCACGGCGACCATCACCGTCACCACCACCACGGCGCCGCCCCCGCCCCCGCCGCCGCCGGGGAACAGCACGGCCACCGTCACCACGCCGGGCGAGAGCTTCAGCCCGCAGACGGTGACGATCGCGGCGGGCGGGACCGTGACGTGGCAGATCTCGGGCGCCACGCACAACGTGACCTTCTCGGGCGCGGCGCCCACGGGCGGCAGCATCCCCGACACGCGCTCGGGGACCTCGGTGAGCCGGACGTTCCCCACCGCGGGGACCTACAACTACCAGTGCACCCGGCACAGCGGGATGACTGGCCAGGTGGTCGTGCAGTAGCGCGCGGCCTCGCAAACCACCCCTGAAACGAGAGGCAGTACGATGAGCAGGAAGATCGCGATGGGTCTGGCCGCGGGCGCGCTCGCCCTGGCCGCGATGGGCGCCCGCAGCGGGCTGGAGGCGGCCACGCCCCCCGCCACGCACGAGGTGAAGATGATCATGGAGGGGCAGACGGCCCGCTTCGAGCCGGCGAACCTGACCATCCACGCGGGCGACCGCATCCGCTTCGTGAACGTGTCGGGCGGCCCGCACAACGTGTCGTTCGACCCCGCCAAGGTGCCCGACGACGTGGAGCGGGTGCTGGCGGCGGCGATGCCGAACCAGCTGCAGCCGCTCTGGGGCGCGCTGGTGACCGAGCCCAACGGGGCCTACGTGGTCTCCTTCGCGGGCGTGAAGGCTGGCCGCTACGAGTTCTTCTGCATGCCCCACATGGCGATGGGGATGAAGGGCACCATTACCGTTCAGTGACGTAAAGTGCCCAGTCCCCAGTGCCCAGTGCCCAGGAACTGCACGGTTTCTTCCTGGGCACTGGGCACTAGGCACTGGGCACTGATGTTTACCCCAGCCTGGAGCCAGACCGTGCCGAGATTCGTCCGCGCCGTGTGCGCCGCAGCCCTCGCGGCCGGGGCGCTCGCAGCACCCGCGCGCGCCCAGTCGCTGCTCGACCGCTCGCCCAACCTGAACGGGGGGTGGGTGGGGAGCAGCGGACAGCTGTACTTCCACTTCATCCACCGCTTCATCGCCAGCGACGCGCCGCAGCGGAAGGTGACCAACTTCCCCACCTTCACCGTGGCCGCGGGGCTGCCGATGCGGACGCTGGTGGGGTTCCACTACTCCACCAACTCCACGCTGGCGCCGGGCTTCCCCAACGAGTGGGAGTTCTTCCTGCGCCACGCGCTCTTCCAGCAGGACCGCGGCGCGCCGCTGGACCTGGGCGGGATGGTGGCCTACAACCTGGCCTCGGACGGGGTGGACGGCGAGGTGAGCCTGGCGCGGCGCGAGGGGCCGGTGCGGGTGGTGGCCGCCGGCCGCGTGCTGGCCGACGCCGACTCGGCCGGGCAGACGCGCTTCGCGCTCGCCGGGGGCGCCACGGTGCGCATCTCGCGCTACTTCGCGCTGGCCGGCGACGTGGCCCAGCTCACCGACCGGCACGAGGGCGAGCAGATGGCGTGGAGCGCGGGGCTGCACCTGGCGATCCCGCACACGCCGCACACGCTCTCGATCCAGGCCACCAACACCACGGTCTACACCCTCCAGGGCGTCTCGAAGGGCGACGACGTGGTGCGCTACGGCTTCGAGTTCACCATCCCGCTCACGCTGCAGCGCTGGTTCGGCCGCGGCGCGGCGGCCGCGCCCGCGGCCCCGCCCCCGCCGCCGGCCGCGCCGCAGGAGGGCGGGGTGGCGCCCACGGGGAAGGTGGAGAAGGCGGGGATGCGCAACCTGGCCTTCGTGCCGGCGCGCATCGAGATCGAGGCCGGCACCACGGTGGAGTGGACCAACAACGACCCGCTGGCGCACACGGTGACGGCCGACGACAACTCGTTCGACTCGGGGCTCGTCCAGAGCGGAGGGACGTGGCGCTACACCTTCACGCGCCCGGGGACCTACCCCTTCCACTGCACTCCGCACCCCTTCATGAAGGGCACGGTGGTGGTCCGATGAAAGCGCATTCGACCTACAGCTTCGCGTGCGCGGCGTTCGCGGCCCTGGTGGCGGCGTCGTCGCTGGCCGGGTGCTTCTCCGACCGCGGCGGCATCACCGCCACCGACGGCGAGGAGCTCTGCACGGGCACCCAGCCGGCCAACGTGGTGCGCATCTCCGACTTCCAGTTCTCGCCGGCGCAGGTCACCGTGGCGTCGGGACAGGAGGTGGTCTGGGTGAACTGCGGCCCCTCGCAGCACTCCAGCACGTCCGACGCGGACGTCTGGGACTCGAACGTGCTGCCGCGCTTCGCCGTCTTCCGCCGCACCTTCACGCAGGCCGGGAGCAACCCCTACCACTGCGAGCCGCACCCGTCCATGCGGGCGACGGTGGTGGTGCAGTAGGGCACGCGTCCGGAGAATGAACCGCAACGCCCCCGCCTTCGCCGGCGGGGGCGTTGCTTCGTTTTTCGGAGACGCATCCCTTGCAACCGACTGTCAGGAGTTGTACGTTTGTGTTTCCTCCGTCCGGATTCCTTCCGAGACGTACCCCTCCAGCCGACTTGCTTGATGTTAATCTATATGTTAACATATGCTTCCGGTCCCTTGCCGGGAGGCGCTTGATGCCGCGTCCTCCGGAATACGTCGGAGCCAGGTTCACGATCCAGTGCCTGGAGCTGGCGGACCGCTCCGATCCGGTGGGCGACTTCCTGGATGCACTGGAGCCAGGCGACCGACGGAAGCTCGACGTGATGTTCGAGATGCTGGGAGAGGCGGGACGCATCTCGAACGACACGAAGTTCAAGAAGCTCGCCGACCGCGACGAGATCTGGGAATTCAAGAGCTTCCAGATCCGCATCTACTGCTTCTTCACGCCGGACCGCCACGTGATGCTGGCGCACGCCGTGATCAAGAAGCAGGACAAGCACAGCCGCGCCGACCTGGAGCGGGCCGAAGAGCGCCGGCGCTGGTACTTCGACCAGAAAGGGTGGAGGCGATGAGGAACCGCGAGTGGACCGAGCGGCAGACCGCCACGCCGGAGGCGCGCCGCGAGTACGAGCAGGAACGCCTCGTCCTGTGGACCACCGAGCAGATCGCCGGGCTGATGGAGCAGGCCGGCGTCTCGCGCGCCGAGCTCGCGCGGATGCTGGGGACCAGCCGGGCGAACGTCACCGCCCTGCTGAGCGGCGCGCGCAACATGACGCTGCGCACTCTCGCGGAGGTCTGCCATGCGCTGGGCCGCCGCGCCGAGATCCGCCTGGAGCCGCTGGGTGAGCTGGGCGAATCCCCCGTGGAGGAGACTCCTCCGGCGAAGCCCCGCCGCGTGGCCGCACGGAGGCGGGCCGCTTAGAGCAGATGCCGCCGCTCTCCCGCGGAGCGGCGGCCCGCCCATCCGGACTCCTGATCCATCCCCGAACTTCCTCACCCGTGCGCCCACCCGCTGCCTGTCGGCCAGCGCGACGAGAGCCTTGACCGCCCGGATTCGACCCCTACAATTGACCTGAGAGGATTTCCGCGCCGCGGAGCCCTCCCCCTTCGGAAGTCCCCGCGCCCGCGGCCTCCGCCGCGCCGCGCCTCTTTCATTCCCCTCCCGTTCACCTTCACCGGCGGCCTTCCGGCGACCACTCCGCCGCGGGCCGGAGAGAGCTCCCATGAGCACCACCGAGACCCTCGCCGAGGCCAGAGTCCCCGTCCCCGCGCTCGCCGGGCTCCCGGGGCCCGACGCGCCGCTCCCGCTGGAGACGCTCACCGACCCCGAGCGGGCCCTGAAGCGCACGCTCCACCTGGCCGCCATGCTGTACTTCGCCCTGGCGGCGCTGGCGCTGCTGGGCGCGGTGGTCCCCGGCCCCTGGCGCGAGGCGCTCCGCCAGCCGCCCTGGGTGGACGCGGCCGCCGGGCGCGCCGCCGTGCTGATGCTGCTGTGCATGTACGCGGGCGGCGACCCGCGCCGGCGCGGCGGGCTGGCGCACGCGCTGGCGGCGGCGCTCATCGTATCCGCCGCCGCCGGGACGGCGTACGCCGTCGCGGGCGTGGCCGGCGCGGCGGCGCCGTGGGTGCTCGCGGCGTCGGTGACGCTCGACGTGCTGGTCGCCTCCCTGGTGCTCCAGGGGGCGCGCGCGGCCCGGGAGGCGCGCGCCAAGCAGGGCGCTCCCGATTGGCCGGACTGGACCCAGGGGCTCGAGGCGGGCGCCATCCGCGTCCCGCTGGTGCCGGTCGCGCTGGCCGGCGCCGCCCTCGCCGCGGCAGCCGCCGTGGGGCCGTTCACCGCCGGGCTGCGGCAGGTGTTCGCCGAGCCGCTGCTGGCCGCGCACGCGGCGGGGTGGGGGGCGGCCCTGGCGCTGGCGGCGCTTTACGTGGCCCACCGGCCGCGCCAGCGGCTCCCCGCCGCCAGCGTGGTGTCGGCCGGGCTGGTCCTCACCGCGCTGGCGGGGCTGCTGGCGCTCGTCCTCGCCGACCGTGGGGCCGTGGTCACCCTCCTGGGGTGGACGACGACCGTCGGCACGCTGATGTGGGTGACGGTCCTGGCCGAGGCGGCTCTCGCGATCGGGACCTGGCTGGTGAAGAACCACTGCTTCCGCCGCTGGCTGAAGCCCCGGTTCCTGAGCCCCGGGCAGTACCGCACGCTGATCGGGCTCTCCGACGTGCTGGTGCTGGGCCCCGAGCGCGCCGTCCCCGCGCCCGAGGTGGCCCGCAACGTCGACCAGTACGTCGCGAAGATCCGCACCAAGCGCAAGTGGGTGCAGCGCGCCGCGCTGGTGGCGATCCAGGCGCACCCGGTGCTCTACCTCAAGGCGCCGCTCTCCGAACTGGACCAGGAGGGGCGGCTGGACCACCTGAAGCGGCACTTCTTCGCCGACGTGCTCCTCCCGCTCCTTCCCGACGTCTTCCGGCGCCTGGTGCAGGCGGTGATCCGCATCGGCAAGCAGGTCACCTACGTGGGCTACTACAACGACCCGCGCGCCCACGCCACGGTGGGCTACCGGGTGTTCGAAGCCCGCCCGCGCGCCGAGGAGCTGCGCACGCTGGGGCTGCTGAAGCCCAGCGAGCCGAAGCTCCGCGTGCACCAGCCGGACGACGTGGGCCACGAGGTGGTGGACGCCGACATCTGCGTGATCGGCAGCGGGGCGGGGGGCGCGGTGCTGGCCTACCAGCTCGCCGGCATGGACCCCTCGGCGTCGGTGGTGGTGCTGGAGCGCGGGATGTACGTGCCGCCGAAGGAGTTCGTCCCCGACGAGGTGGAGATGATCGGGAAGCTGTACTCCGACGGCGCCTTCCAGCAGACCGAGGACTTCCGCTTCACGGTGCTGCAGGGGAGCTGCGTGGGCGGGAGCACGGTGATCAACAACGCGGTGTCGTTCGCCACCCCCGACCACGTGCTGCGGCGCTGGAACGAGGAGCTGCGCGCCGGGATCGACGCCGACGAGTACCGGCGCAGCACCGAGCAGGTGAAGGAGTGGCTGAAGATCCGCTCCCAGGACGAGGGCACGCCCTACAACCCGCACAACCGGCTCAACCCCTCGTTCCCGAAGTACCTGGAGGGCGTCGCGCGGCTGGGGCTCACGCCGGAGCAGCTGCGCACGGCCGCGGTGGACGCCAACATCGCCGGCTGCCTGGGGTGCGGCTACTGCAACATCGGCTGCCGCTACGGCGCCAAGCTCTCCATGCTGGAGACGGCGCTCCCCTGGGCGCAGCGCGACTTCGGCGCCGACCGGGTGCGCATCTTCTCCGAGGCCCCGGTGCAGCGGATCGCCACCGACGGCGCCGGCCGGGCCACCGAGGCCGTGGCGAAGCTCCCCGACGGGCGCACGCTGCGGGTGCGGGCCCGCAAGTTCGTGGTGGCGGCCGGCCCCATCGCCTCCAGCTACCTCCTCAAGCAGAGCCGGATCGGCGCCGGGCTCCCGGTGGGGCGCCACGTGAGCTTCAACCTGGGCGCGCCGTTCACCGCCGAGTTCGACGACCCGATGGACGCCTTCGACGGGCTGCAGATCTCGCACTTCGGCGTGCCGCGCCCCGAGCGCGGGTGGGTGTACGAGACCTGGTTCAACCCGCCCGTCTCGCAGGCGGTGAACATGCCCGGCTGGTTCGAGGACCACTACCACAACATGCGCGCCTACCGCCGGCTGATGGCGGTGGGGGTGCTGGTGGGCACCGAGCGCAACGGCAGCATCGGCGACGCGCTCACCGGCGGGGCGGCGGTGCACTACAGGCCCACCGACGGCGACCGGCGCAAGCTGGCCGACGCGCTGATGGAGCTGGGGCAGATCCTCTTCGCCGCGGGCGCGCGGAGGCTGATGCTGAACTCGTGGCGGTACCTGGAGTTCACGCACCCCAACATGCTGGCGCAGCTCCCGGCCGTCGCCCTCGACCCGTACGAGCTGACGCTGGGCACCGGGCACCCGCAGGGCGGCAACGCCGTCTCCCGCGACCCGTCGCTGGGGGTGGTGGACCCCGGCTTCCGCGTGCACGGCTACCAGAACCTGTTCGTCTGCGACGCGAGCGTGTTCCCCACCTCCACCACCGTGAACCCGCAGCTCACGGTGATGGCGCTGGCGCACTACGCCGCGCCGCGCATCCACGAGGCCCGCTAGAGGGAGGGCGCGATGCACACGGTCACTCCGCTGACGGTTGCGGCGGCGCTCCTCCTCTACGCGGGGCTGTTCGCCGCGATCCGCGTGATCAAGCCGCGCCTGGAGCCGGAGGAGCGCTCCACGGCGCTCCTGGTCGGCTCGGCGTGGGCGGTGTCGGTCTTCATCGCCAACTACCTGCTCTTCCGCGCGGGGGTGATGAGCTTCCTCCCCTGGGTGAACAACTTCCTGCACACCTTCGTGTGGATCGGCGTCTGCCTGACGTTCCTGTACCTGGGAGTGTGGCGCACGCAGCCGATGTGGCTCCAGTTCGTGCTCTTCGCCACCTTCAGCGTGGTGGTGAAGGTGTTCGAGCAGGTGCTCTTCGGCACCTGGGAGCACCCGAACTTCTTCGGCGTGTTCCAGGGGAACGCGGCGTACGTCGTCGGCTGGTCGCTGGCCGACGGGCTGTACCCGCCCATCACCTACTACGGCCTCAAGCTGCTCGGGAAACGGGTGCCGGCGATGCGGCCGGCGGTGTAGGGACAGGTATCGAAAAGCCTCGCGCGAAGACGCGGCGACACGGAGGACCTCGCTCTCCGTGTCGCCGCGTCTTTGCGTCTCCGCGTGATACCACTTCTTGAAATCGGCTGTGCATTCTTCACAACTTCCGCAACACCAGGAAGATGTCATCCTGAGGGAGCGTCCTCACGAGACTTTCCTCCGCATCATACCACGTTTCCGAGCATTGTTCTGGTTCGCGAGAAACAGATTGGCATCACACAGAGGACACGGAGGACACGGAGAGAACTTCAATCTCTCCGCTGTTCCTCTGTGTTCTCTGTGCCCTCTGTGTGAGACCTTTTCAG
>DASVWD010000100.1 GCA_036389795.1 Longimicrobium sp. | reverse complement strand
ATAGCGGCGGCTGCGCAGCTGCATCCGCGCCCCGGCCCGGCCCTCGCGCAGCTCCACCGCGCCGGGCTGGAGCTCGTGCCGCACCACCTCGCCCGCGGGCGAGAGGACGAAGAGCAGGCGGGCGCCGCCGTCCGCCCCCTTCGTGAGCACGTCGGGATAGAAGCGCGCGATCGCCTCGCGCGGGGTGAGCGCGGCGGGCTGCACCCCCGCCGCGGCGCCGGGGGCCGAGTAGACGCGCTCGGCGTCGGCGGGGGCGGGCTGCAGGGGGCCGGGCGCCTCGCAGGCGGCGGCCAGGAGCGCCGCGGCGGCGGCGCCGAAGCCGGCGGCGCGCAGCCACGGCTGGCGGACACGAGGTGCGGTCATGGCGTGGATTCTCCTCTCCAGGAAAGACGTGGGCTCCGAGAAGGCGGCCAGCGCCAGGCGGGACCGGCCCGCGCGGCGCCCCACCTCCAGGAGCAGCGCGCCGTACGCGCGCAGGTCGGACCGCCGGCGCAGCACGCGGGCGTCGCAGTCCACTTCCACCGACAGCCGCAGGCGCCGCAGCTGCCACCACACGGCCGGGCTCCACGGCAGCAGGGCCGCCACGGCCAGCGCGCCGGCCAGCAGCAGCGGGTCGCGGGCGCGCACGTGCTCGCGCTCGTGCTCCAGCATCAGGGCGCGCACCTCCTCGCCCGCCGCGTACGCCCACTCGGGGAAGACGATGCGGCTCCGGAACAGCCCGACCACCGCCGGCCCGGTGTCGGGAGAGACCAGCACGGGCTCGCCGGAGACGCGCGCCGGCCGCCAGCGCCGCCGCCGCCGCTCCAGCACCGCCGCCATCGCCGCCAGCGCCAGCAGCGCCAGCCCCGACGCCGTCCCCCAGCCCACGAGCAGCGGCCGGTCGAGCGCGGCCAGGTCCAGCCGCGCGGGGAGCTCGAGCGGGACCGCCGTCCCCCCGGCGGCGGCGGCCGGCCCGGCGCTCGCGGCCGCCACCTTGGGAGCGGCCGGCGCGGGCGGCGCCTGGCGGGGGAAGAGGCGCGCGGCGGCGGGGACGGCGAGCGAGAGGAAGAGCGCGGCGGCCCAGGCCCAGCGCGTGGGCCGGCCGAACGCCGCCAGCGCCCGCTCCGCCGCCAGGGCGCCCAGCCCCAGCAGCACGGCCACGGCGGCGCAGTAGAGCATCCAGTGCGCGGTCATCGGCCCCCCTCCTTGAGTCGCTCGTCCAGCAGCCGGCGCATGCGCTCCAGCTCCTCGTCGCTCAAGGCCCGGTCCGACACCAGGTGCGTCAGCAGCAGCTCGGGCGAGTCCTTGAACAGCTTGCGGGTGATGCGCCGCAGCACGCTCGTGCCCGCGTCCCGCCGGGCCACCAGCGGGTGGTAGCGGTAGGCCTTCCCCTCCTCGACGTGGCCCACGTGCCCCTTCTCCTCCAGCGTGCGCAGCACGGTGAGCACGGTGGTGTAGGCCAGCTCGTCGGAAAGGCGCTCGCGCACCTCGGCCACCGTGGCGGAGCCCAGGTCCCACAGCACCCCCATCACGTCCAGCTCGCGGTCGGTGAAGCTGATCTCCACCCGTCCCTCCTCGTCGTCGTCGGTCATCGTCGGCATGGCTCCGGTCTCGGGAACCGCAACTGCTACAACCGCAACTGCTCTGCGGGCGTGTCCCCCTGAAGGGGGCCGGGCTGCGCGCGCCGTAGGGCACGATACCGCCGTGCCCAACGGCGCCGGGCCCCCGGCGCGCCCACCTTCGTCACGGTTCTCCGGCTATCGCGCCGCGCGCCGGTGTCCCGGCCCTCCGGGCGCGCATCCCTCACGCGGGTCGTGGCGCGGTCAGGGCCTCGCGCCGTCCAGGGTGCCCACGACCACCGAGTCGGGGCGGTTCGCGTCGGCGCGGAGCTGGGCCTCGCTCTTCAGCACGATCCACAGGACCGTCGTGAAGCGCCCGTCGACCTCCACCCGCACGTGCGCCTCCCTGCCGTAGTCGATCGTAGCGTTGTCCAGCGTCGGGAAGCGGTTCGAGCGCAGCGCGCGGCCCGCGGGGTCGGCCGTAGGCAGCGGGCCCGGGTAGGGGTCGGCGCCCGTGTGCAGCACGCGGCCGGCGGCGTCCACTACGAACCAGTACTCCGGCTCCGCGGCCCCGGGGTGGTGCCGGCGGACGGCCGCGGCGATCGGCTCCAGCGGCGGCAGCGGGTGCGACCACCCGGCGCGGCGCCACACCGGCTGGCGGGCGACCGCGGCGAAGTTGATCCCCACGCTCGCCCTGCACTCCACGGGGCGGCCTTCCCGCAGGTCGGGGTGGAAGCGCGCCTCCGCCACCACCCGGCGGGCGGCCTCGGCCAGCGCCGCGGGCGGGCTCCCCTGCACCGCCAGGTTCCGCGCCACGCCGTCCGCGCCCACGGTGAACTCGACCTCCACCCGCCCGTCCACGCCCTCGCCGAGCGCCGCGGACGGGAGGTGGACGTGCGCCAGGCGCCTGAGCTCTTCCATGTCCACGGGCGCCCCGGCGAGCGGCGCCTTCCCCCACGAGGCCATCGTGACCTCCCAGCCCCGGCTCACCGCTCCCATCCGCTGCCAGAGGACGGTCACCTCGCCGGGCCCCAGCACGCCGGGGCGGGCGGCCAGTAGGTCCACGCTCAGGAGCTGTGCCATGTCCATCTGCCGGTCCTGCGGCGTCACCTGGATGCTCGTTCCCGGCGAGCGGGGGTCCGCGCGGTACATCGCCGCCATGGAGTCCAGCCCGGCGCGCGTGGCGGCGTGGCGGTCCGTCACGCGCCCCTGCTCGTCCACCTCGAAGACGAGGAAGGCGCCGCCCTCTGTCGCCCGCCGGAGCACCTGGGGGAACCAGCGCTCCACCGCCTGGCGCACGGCCAGGCGCTCGGGCGCGGCCGGCTCGGGCGCGCCGGGCGCGGCGTACAGGCGCTCCACGCTCTCCGGGGCCGGCGCCACGGGCCCGCGCGTCTCGCACGCCGCGAAGCCGAGCGCCCCCGCCAGCGCCCCGAAGCCGGCGGCGCGCAGCCAGGGCCGCCGCTCGCGCGGCGCCGTCATCCGGCGGATGCGCCGCTCCAGGAAGCTCGCCGGCTCCGAGAAGGCGGCCAGCGCCAGGCGGCGCCCGGCCGCGCGCCGCCCCACCTCCAGCAGCAGCGCGCCGTACGCCCGCACGTCGCCGCGCCGGCGCAGCACGCGGGCGTCGCAGTCGAACTCGATGGCCAGCCGCAGCCGCCGGAGCTGCCACCAGAGCGCCGGGCTCCACGGCGCCAGGGCCACCAGGGCGAGCGCCGCGGCCAGCAGCAGCGGGTCCCGCGCGCGGACGTGCTCCCGCTCGTGCTCCAGCATCAGGGCGCGCACCTCGCCCTCCGCCGCGTACGCCCACTCGGGGAAGACGATGCGGCTCCGGAAGAGTCCCACCACCGCCGGCCCCGTGTCGGGCGAGACCAGCACGGTGACGCCGGAGACATGCGCCGTCCGCCAGCCCCGCCGCCGCCGCTCCAGCACCGCCGCCAGCCCCGCGAGCGCCAGCAGCGCGACGGCCGAGGACGCGCCCCACGCCAGCAGCAGCGGCCGGTCGAGCGCGGACAGGTCCGGCTGCGGGAGCGCGAGCGAGGGAAGGCCGAGCCGCGGACGCGAGGGCGCGGGAGCCGGTGCCTCGGCCGGCGGCGGGGCGGGGGAGGGGGCCTGGTCCGCGGGAGACGGATCGGCCGTCGTCCGGACCACGGGGGTGGCGGTCCGCACCGGCGCCGCCTCGGGGGCGAGGAGGCGCGCGGCGGCGGGAACGGCCAGCGAGAGGAGGAGCGCCGCGGCCCAGGCCCAGCGGGTGGGGAGCTGGTACGCCGCCAGCGCCCGCTCCAGCGCCAGCGCCCCGAGCCCCAGCAGCAGCGCGACGGCCACGCCGTACAGCATCCATTGCGCGATCATCATCTCGCCTCCCACACGATGAGCTTTCCTACTAAACTTCTAGTAGAACGAGCGACACCACGGGATCCTGACAGACGCCACTCAGGGTCGACCGGGCCTGCTACTAAATCCGTAGTAGAGGATAAAGAGCCGCCGCCCGCCTGTCAACTATTCTGTTAGTAGCAGGCGGTCGGGCGAATGAATTCGCAGCAACAACCACACGAAGTCCGCCTGCGCGGACTAGCGGGCTGCGCCCGCGCGCTTCGCGCCTGGGGAACCAGCCTCCCGGCGCCGAAGCCGGCCCCGTGCCGAACCAGCCTGCGAAGGCAGGCTTCTCGCCGTTGTTGCCGCGGATTCATCCGCCCTGCCCCCGCACCGCTCCGGTATCCCGGCGTGAGCCGGGACGCACGATCCTTGCGCCCGCCCCCGGCTCATCCCGGGAATCGATCACGAGGAGGAGGACGATGATGGGTGTGAGGACGGCGGTGGCGCTCGGCGGGGCGGTGCTGGTGCTGGTGGCGTGCGGGCCGGCGGCGCAGCAGGCGGCGGGGCCGGCGCGGCCGCGCGCGTTCACGCAGCCGATCTACGACGCGCAGGGGCAGGAGGTGGGCACGCTCACCGCCACGGCGCAGGGGCGCGACTCGGTGCGGCTGGCGGTCGTGGCTACGCGGGTGCCGGCGGGGACGCACGGCACGCACCTGCACGCCGTGGGGCGCTGCGACACGCCGGACTTCACCACGGCGGGTCCGCACCTGAACCCCGCCAGCCGGCAGCACGGGCTGCGCAACCCGCGCGGCCCCCATCTGGGCGACCTGCCCAACCTGGTGGTGGGCGCGGGCGGCGGCGGGCGGCTGGAGGCCACGGTCGCCGGCACGCTGAACCCGGGGCAGGCGCCGCTCTTCGACGCCGACGGCACCGCGCTGGTGATCCACGCCGGCGCCGACGACCAGGTGACCGACCCCTCCGGCAACTCCGGCGCCCGCATCGCCTGCGTGGTGATCGCCGCACCCACGAACTGATAGACCATTCTTCAAAGGGACTGTTCTGGATTCTGATCCTCCGACGAAAAGCCTCACACGGAGTCAACGGAGTCAACAGAGAACCCCGGCAGTTCTCCGTTAACTCCGTTGACTCCGTGTGAGACATTCAGTTTCAGGTCACCGAATTCTGCATACGAAGAGGGACGGAGCCTCGCGCGAAGCTCCGTCCCTCTCCCGCTGGTGACGCAGGCCGGTCCGCCGGCTAGCGCAGCTTGCCGAGCAGCTCGGCGTTGGTGCGGGTGTCGTTCAGCTGCTTGTTGAGCAGCTCGATGGCGTCGCTGGGCGAGAGCGAGTTGAGCGCCCGCCGCAGCTGGTGCGCCTTGTCCAGCAGGTGCGCCGGGAAGAGCAGCTCCTCGCGGCGCGTGGCGCTCTTGTCCACGTTGATGGCCGGGAAGAGGCGCTTGTCGGCCAGCTCGCGGTCGAGGACGATCTCGCTGTTGCCGGTGCCCTTGAACTCCTCGAAGATCACCTCGTCGCCGCGGCTCCCCGTCTCGATCAGCGCGGTGGCGATGATGGTGAGGCTCCCCGTGCCCCCGCGCACCTTGCGCGCGCTGCCGAAGAAGCGCTTGGGCTTCTCCAGCGCGCCGCTGTCGATGCCGCCCGAGAGCATGCGCCCCGTGCCGCGCTCGGTGGTGTTGTACGCGCGGGCCAGGCGGGTGAGCGAGTCCAGCACGATCACCACGTCGCGCCCGCTCTCCACCAGGCGCCGGGCGTGCTCCAGCACCATCTCGGCCACGGCCACGTGCCGCTCGGCCGGGCAGTCGAAGCTGGAGGCGATCACCTCGCCGCGCCCCAGCATCTGCATCTCGGTGACCTCCTCGGGGCGCTCGTCCACCAGCAGCACCAGGAGCACGGCCTCGGGATAGTTCACCGAGATCCCCTCCATGATGTTCTGCAGCACCGTGGTCTTGCCCGCCTTGGCGGGGGCCACGATCAGCGCGCGCTGCCCCTTCCCCAGCGGGGCGATCAGGTCGATGATGCGGTTGGTGTGGTCCTTCCGGTTGCGGAAGCGCGTGCTCTCGCACTCCAGCACCAGCTGCTCGTCGGGGTAGGTGGCCGGCAGGCTGCCGAAGTCCACGCGCCCGCGGGCCTGCTCGGGGGGCAGGCCGTTGACCGAGGCGACCTCGGCCAGCGGCGCGCTCTTCCCCCGCCCGGGCGGGGTGCCGACGGGGCCCTCCACGCGGTCGCCCGTGCGCAGCCCGAAGCGGCGGATGAGCGACTGCGAGACGAAGATGTCGCCGTCGGCGGCCTGGTAGCCGTTGGCGGCGCTCCTCAGGAAGCCGCTGCCGCTGGGGAGGATCTCCAGGAGGCCCGACGCGTCGGGTGCGGTCGCGGGACGCGGCCGCTCGGCAGCGGCCGTCTGTGCGGGAAAAGTCATGCAGAGAAGTTCCAGATTGTGTTCCAGGGGCGGAGGCGCCCGCCGGCGGACTGCCGGTGGTGAGAAACTTCGCCTCCAGAGTCTGGTGAGAGAGGCTCGCGCCGGGCTACGTCAAGTTGCGTGCCGCGAGAGGACGGCGGAAGGAAGCGTGACGCTGGCGTGGGAGCCGCCGGAAAATAGCACCCTGGCGCGAAAACGCAAGTCTCCGTTCACGGATTTTCCCCGGCTTCCAGGGCGCCGGCGGGCCCGGCGCGGGCGGCGCGGGCGAAAAACTGGCGCGAACGCCTTCGGGTGTATACATTTACCCGGTCTTCCCCCCACATCCCGCCGACATGCCGCCGTTCATCGAGCGCTCGCTGAGCCCGTACAACCCGTTCCACCCGCACGCCCGGCGCAAGCGCGCGCTGCAGGCGGCCGGGGCCATCGTGCTCACGCTGGGCACGCTGGGCGCCGCGTTCTTCCGCACGCAGGTGCTGCGCAACAGCGAGTTCGAGCTGCGCGCCGAGGACAACCGCTTCCGGGTGCTCCCGCTGGCCGCCCCGCGCGGCGCCGTGCTGGACCGCGACGGGCGGGTGATCGCCGAGACCATCATCGGCTACTCCCTGTCGCTGGAGCCGGGGCCGGCCGACTCCCTGCGCGCGCGCCTGGCGCCCGTGGCCGCGGTGATGGGGCTCGACGAGGCGCGCCTGCAGGAGCTCGAGGAGTGGGCGCTGCGCCACCCCGACGAGCCGGTGCCGATCTCGCAGAACCTCACCTTCGAGCAGGTGTCGTGGCTGGAGGAGCGCGCGGGCCGCATCCCGCGGCTGCGCCTGCAGTCGCACCCGGTGCGGCGCTACCCGGCGGGCCCGGCGGTGGCGCACCTGGTGGGGTACGTGGGCGAGATCGACGACCGCGAGCTGGAGAGCGAGGAGTTCCGCGGCTACCGCTCCGGGCAGAACGTGGGCAAGAGCGGGGTGGAGCGGCAGTTCGAGCGCACGCTGGGCGGCCGCCTGGGCGCGCGCTACGTGGAGGTGGACGCCCGCGGCAAGGTGGTGCGCCGCTTCGGCGAGGAGCTCACCGAGGCGCCCCAGCCGGGCGGCGACGTGCGCCTGACGCTGGACCTGGACCTGCAGCGCTACGCGCACGAGATCTGGCCGAAGGACAAGCGCGGCGCCGTGGTGGCCATGATCCCCTCCACCGGCGAGATCCTGGCGCTGTACTCGGCCCCCAACTACGACCCCAACCTGCTGGTGGGCGGCATCCCCCGCGAGGTGTGGCGGCAGCTGAACACCGACCCCGGCCGGCCGCTGCTGAACCGCGCCGCGAGCGGCACCTACCCGCCGGGCTCCACCTGGAAGCTGGCCACGGCGCTGGTGGGGCTGGAGCGCGGGGTGATCACGCCGCAGGAGGTGCTGCCGATCTCCTGCACGGGGGGGATGGCGTACGCGGGGCGCTACTCGCGCTGCTGGAAGCGCGAGGGGCACGGGCCGCAGGACCTGATCCGCGCCATCGCCAACTCGTGCAACGTCTACTTCTACCAGCTCGGCATCCGCCTCACCCTGGACGTGCTCTCGCGCGAGGGGACGCGGCTGGGCTTCTCGCGCAGGACGGGGATCGACCTGCCGGGCGAGAAGAGCGGGCGCTTCCCCACGGGGAAGGAGTGGTACGTGCGCCGCTTCGGGTGGAAGCCCACCCCCAGCGAGGTGATGAGCCTGGCGATCGGGCAGGGGCCCAACGACCAGACGCCGCTCCGCATGGCGCAGTTCTTCTCGGCGCTGGCGGGCGACGGCACCGCGCGCGCCCCGCACCTGCGCCTGGACGCACAGGCGCCGGTGGAGACGGACCTGCGGGTGAGCCGGCCCACGCTGGAGGCGGTGCGCGAGGGGATGGCGCGGGTGATCGAGGAGGGCGGCACCGCGCACGCGGTGGAGCTCGCGCGCTGGCGCCTGTACGGCAAGACGGGCACCTCGCAGAACACCGCCGACCCCAAGAAGCCGCACGGCTGGTTCACCGGCTTCGCGGGGCCCAGGAACGGCGCGCCCGAGATCGTCGTCGCCGTGATCGTGGAGTTCGGCGAGTCGGGCTCGGGCTCGGCGGCGCCGATCGGGGCGAAGCTGGCCGACTTCTACCTCAACCGGAAGCACGGCTTCCCCACGCCGCCGCTCCCCGCCCCCGAGTCCGCCCGCTCCGCCGGCGCCGCCCGCGGCCTCCCGCCGAATCCGCCGCCCGACAGCGCCGCGGACTAGCGACCGAACGGCGCCTGGACTATCGATCGTACCCTCTTCCGGAACCTGGAGAGGGTACTTCTTTGTGCACCGGGGTTCGCGTTCAGGGCAGGACCTGCACGTGCGGATACCGGCGGATCTTCTCGTCGGCGGTCACCAGCGGACACCCGAGCACGCGGGCGGTCGCGACGAGGATCTGATCGGCGGGGTCTTTGTGGAACTCGCGCGGCAGCTGCGTGGACTCGGCTGCGATCTGCGGAGTGAGCGGGAGCAGCTGGACGCCGGGATAGGAGAGGGCCTTCTCCAACCACTCGAGAGTGGGGTACGGGAGCGCCAGGCGCTTGTATTCCACCAGCTTCGCCACCTCCCAGCAGGCGATGGCGCTTACCCCAGCCCTGCCGGCTCGTGCTCCCGGACCACTTCCTCCTGCTCGCGGTCCAGGCGGGCGTCTCCATGCACCCACCAGATCCAGATGTGCGTGTCGAGGACGATCACCGGAGCGCGTCCCACTCGCCTTCCGCCACCGGCGCGGTCGGGTCCGCATAGGTCACCGGCATTCCGCGCAGGGGATAGCGCTGCTCCCGTGCCTTGCGCGCTTCCGCGAGCACGATGACCTCCACCTCTTCACCCGCGGTGAAAGGCAGGTTCTCGAGCGTGAGCGATCCGTTCTCCGCCACCTGGGCGTGGGCTCGATAGGCGTGCTGCATCGGTCCTCCTTCGTGAGCGCAGCGACTGCCGGTAAAGCTTGAGCGCGAGACGTGCAAAAACAAGGGCGCCCCCTCGGCGCGAAACGAAGCCCCCCGCCCGGACTCCGGGCGAGGGGCTTCGTCGCGTTCGGGAGATGCGACGCGGCTACGGCTGCTGGCGGTCGCGGGGGAGGCGCAGGTTCTCGGGGATCCACCAGTAGATGGCGTCCTCCCACCACTCGGGGCCGCGGAACTTCACGCCGCGGAAGCGCGAGCTCACGCCGTAGTACTCGGGGTCCAGGAAGATCGGCGCGTACACGGCGTCGTCGATCAGGATCTGCTCGATGCGCTGCCACATCCCGCGCGAGCGGACGGTGTCGGGCTCCACCACCACCGAGTCGATCAGCGCGTCGAGCCGCGGGTTCTTGTAGCCGGCGAAGTTGGGCCCGTTCGGCGGCGCGCTGGCGGAGTGGAAGACCATGCGGGCGTTGGGGCCCACCACGCCGGGGCCCCACCCCCACCCCCAGAACGAGCCCATGAACTCCCGCGCGCGCAGGCGCGAGACCCAGGTGGTGCGCTCGTAGGGGCGCGGCACCACGTCGATCCCCGCCTTCTTCGCCTCGGCCTGGATGGCCACCAGCATGTCGGCGCGCACCGCGTCCGACGAGGCGTACTCCACCTCCAGCCGCAAGGGGCGCCCGCCCTTCTCCCGGATCCCGTCGCCGTTGGTGTCCACCCACCCCGCCTGCTGCAGGAGCTGCCCCGCCCGCGCGGGGTCGTAGGGGAGCGGCCGCACGCCGGCGCTGTGCTCGCGCAGGCGCGGCGGGATCGGCGAGAGCGCGGCCGACTCGGGGTCGCCGAACATGGCCTGCGCGAGCTGCTGGCGGTTGATCGACATCAGGAACGCCTGCCGCACCCGCGGGTCGTCCACGGGCGGGCGGCTCACGTTCCACGCGATCCACCCGGGGCGCACCTTGGCGGCGCTGTGCAGCTGGGCGTTCTGCGACGAGCGGATCTGGTCCACCTGCTCGTACGAGGCCTTCATCATGTCGCCCTCGCCGTTCAGCAGCCCGGTGAGGCGGGCGCTGGCGTCGGGGACCACGCGCACGATGATGCGCTGCAGCGAAGCCGGCTGCGGCGCGTCGGGGTTGGCCACCACCGACAGCTGCTGGCCGCGGTCCCAGCGCTCGAAGCGGTACAGCCCGTTCCCCACGGGGTTGCTGTTGAACGGCGCGCTGCGCAGCTGCCCGGCGGGGACCTGCTCCAGCAGGTGCGCCGGCGCGGGGACCACCTCCAGCAGCGAGTTGAGCGTGGCCGGCCCGGTGCGCGAGAGGCGGACCTCCACCGTCATGCTGTCCAGCGCCCGCACCGACTCCACCGCCTCCACGTCGCCCTGGCGGGTGGAGGCCACCGCCTCGTCCTTCTGCCGCTGGATGGTGAAGACGATGTCGCGCGCCGAGGTGGGCCGCCCGTCGTGCCACTTGATCCCCGGGCGCACGTGCAGGACCACGGTGTTGGGGTCCCGCTGCTCCCAGCGCTCCAGGAAGTCGGGGACGTAGTTGCTGAGCGTGGTGTCGCGCCGCGCCAGCGCCCGGAACAGCAGGTGGACGATCTGGTACGCCGGGTTGCTGTCGTAGGTGAGCGGGTTGAGGTTGTCGGGCTCGCCCTCCCAGAGCACCACGAGCGTCCCCCCCGGAGGCCCCCCGCCGAAGGTGTTGAAGTTCCCCGGCGGCGCCTCGTCCTGGCCGCCGCGCGCCGCGTCTTTCCCCTTGTCGCCGCCCCCGCCGCCGCACGCGACGGCCGCGAGCAGCGCGGCCGCCAGTGCGAAGCGCGAAGTGCGAAGTGCGAAGTGCGAAGCTGCGGATGCGTGAGCCATCCCCGTCTCCTCCTCCCGTCGGTGTCCCGACCCCGCGCGCCGGACGCGCGCCGGTCGCCCGCTCCACCCGCTGTTTCAAACCCCGGGCCGAACCGTCAGCCGGCCCGTGCCCCCTCCCCGGCCCTCCCCGCCGCGCGGGAGAGGGAGAACCCAGTTTGAGCGCGGTCTGTCGCGCCGCCGTGCGAAGTTACTTTCGCACTTTCGCACTCACGCACTCACGCACTTGCCGTTCAGAACCGGTCGAACGTCCACGGCTTCGGCACCTCCAGCGCCAGGTCCAGCATCTTGAGCACGTCGGCGCCCTCGATGGTGGCCAGGCCGCCCAGCACCGCCTGCCAGGGCTGGATGGCGCCGATGTAGATGCGCGAGAACGTCTCCATGTTCATCGAGAAGCGGCAGTCGGTGTGCGAGCCGCGGAACGGCTCCACCCGCATGGCGCCGCCCTCCAGCCGCACCAGCCAGGGGCCGCGGTTCTCCGGCACCTGCTCGTCGTCGATCTCCAGGCACACGGTGAGCTCCGCGTCGGTGGCCAGCGTACGCCGCGCGAGCGCCTCGGGGACGTCGAGCACCCGGAACATCGGCCCGCGCAGCAGCGTGGCCGAGGGGAACCAGAGCCGCCACGCCGGCGCCGCCAGGAGCGGCAGGCGCGGCTCCTCGATGCGGTCACCGAAGCCCTCCTCGGGGTGCGCCCGGTAGACGATGTCGCGCCACTGGTCGCCCAGCGTGGAGAGCCAGGCGTAGATGCCGCGCTGCGCGCCCACGGTGAGCCAGGCGCGCTCCTCCACCTCCAGGAAGCGCGTGTTCACCGGCAGGTCGGCCCGGTAGCGCACCATGCAGTACCCCTCGGGCTCGCCGCCCTCGCCCCAGTACACCACCGCCGCCTGGTCGTCGTGCCCCCAGCTCTTGCGCCAGGTGCGCTCGGTGCGGTCGAGCTGCCCCGTCATCAGGCGGCGCGCGGCGTGCGCGTACACCGCGCGCATGGCCGCCGCGTCCTCGGGGGTGTCCACCAGCCGCACCCGCTGGCGCGCCTCCTTGTCGTCGGGGAGGTAGGCGGGGGGCACCTGGTACTGGTGCGCCTCGCCCGCCAGGCCGTAGCCCAGCCCCTCGTAGAACGAGGCGCGGAACGGGTACAGGGCGCTCCCCACGTCGCCGCGCTCGCGCGAGTGCTCGAAGCCGGCGATCAGCATCCGCCCCGCCATCCCGCGCTTGCGGTGCGTGGGCGAGGTGGCCACCCCGGCGAGGCCCATCACCGGCAGCGCCACCCCGCCGATCCACTGCCTCATCCACAGCAGCTGGCAGGCGCCCACCAGGCGGCCGTCCTCCTCGGCCACCCACAGCGCCTCCAGCCCCCCGTGCGGGCCGTTGGTCAGGAAGTCCTCCCACCACGCGGGGCCGCGCCCCGGCGCCGGGAAGCTGTGCGCCTCCAGGCGCGCCACCTCTTCCACCTCGTCCGGCCGCGCCGGACGGAACGTCTCGCTCAACCGGCCTCCCTGTCTTCCGTCTGCCGCCCCGTCCGGGATCGGCCCCTGGCCCGCCTTTCGCAACACGGCGCCGGACGTTGCACGTGCCGGGCCGCGCCTGCCCGGCTTCCCGAGCGGACACGAACTTACGAGCGCTTGCGATGCCCCGCCATTCCGTCTCCCGCGTCTTCGCCCCGCTCCTGGCCGCCGCCGCGCTGCTGGCCGCCGGCGGCTGCCGCACCGGCGCCCCCCCGCAGGCCGAGGGGAGCGCCGACAGCGTCCCGCCCCCCGCCGGCCGCGCGCCCGGCGGCGGCCCGGCCCGCGCGAGCACGGTGCTCCCGGGGCTCGAGGTGCTGGTGCGCGACTCGCTCCACCTGGTGCGTGGGAAGCGCGTGGGGCTCATCACCAACCAGACCGCCGTCACCTCGCGCGGCGAGCACGCGGTGGACCTGCTGGCGCGCACCCCCGGCGTGCAGCTGGTCGCCCTCTACGGTCCCGAGCACGGGGTGCGCGGCACCGTCGAGGGCGGGGAGAAGATCGAGAACCAGCGCGACTCGGCCACCGGGGTGCCCGTCTTCTCGCTCTACGGGCAGACGCAGAAGCCCACCCCCGAGATGCTGCGGGGGGTGGAGGTGCTCCTCTTCGACATCCAGGACATCGGCGCGCGCCCCTACACCTTCGTGTGGACGATGGCGATGGCCATGGAGGCGGCCGCCGCCCAGCGCATCCCCTTCGTGGTGCTCGACCGGCCCAACCCGATCACCGACGCGGTGGACGGGCCGCTGATGCAGATGGAGATCAAGACCGAGCGCATCGGCCAGCCGATCACCGGCTACTACCCGGTGCCGCTGCGCCACGGGATGACGGCCGGCGAGGTCGCGAAGTACGTGAACCAGGAGTTCCGCGTGGGCGCCGACCTGCACGTGGTTCCCGCCGCCGGGTGGGAGGGCGACCAGTGGTTCGACCGCACGGGGCTGCCCTGGATCAACCCCTCGCCCAACATCCGCTCGCTCGACGCGGCCCACAAGTACAGCGGCCTGGTGCTGGTGGAAGGCACCAACCTCACGGTGGGGCGGGGGACCGACGCGCCGTTCAGCTACGTGGGCGCCCCGTGGATGGACGCGCCGCGGGTGCTGGAGGCGGTCCGGAAGTACGGCCTCGAGGGCGTGCGGCTCGACACGGTGAGCCTGGTGCCGCAGGGGACCGGCTACGTCCCCTTCCGCGGCGAGCGGGTGCGCGCCATCCGCCTCACCGTCACCGACCGCGGCGAGTGGGACCCGCCCTACACCGCGCTGGTGCTGCTCACCGAGATCAAGCGGCTGCACCCCACGCAGCTCAGGGTCGAGAACGAGGGCTTCACGCAGATGA
Source organism: Longimicrobium sp. (assembly GCA_036389795.1). Classification (NCBI taxonomy): domain Bacteria; kingdom Pseudomonadati; phylum Gemmatimonadota; class Longimicrobiia; order Longimicrobiales; family Longimicrobiaceae; genus Longimicrobium; species Longimicrobium sp. The sequence continues at coordinate 5,174 of DASVWD010000100.1, read as the reverse complement.
TCGGGTCGAAGTGGGCGCGCGCCGCCTTCGACCGCGGCGAGGACCCGCGCGTGATCCAGCGCCGCTGGCAGCAGGAGCTCGACGCCTGGATGCCGGTCCGCGAGCGCTACCGGCTGTACCCGCGATAGCCGCAGCCGCCCCCGGAGCGCAGCGGCCCCCGCGGATCGTCCGCGGGGGCTGTTTTCGCCGGTGTGATACCGGATTCCAGGAATCAGTGTGCAATCCGGTCCTTCCGCGAACCATGTCATTCCGAGCGGCGCCGCAGCACCGATCCGGATTTCACACCTCGGCTGGGCGACGCCGAGAAATCTACTCACCCCGCCCGGACGCTGGCTCCATGCATCGGTCCGGCCTCCTGCCGGCCGCGAGTAGATTCCTCGGGAGCCCGGCCGACTTCGGTGGCGAACGCGAGCTCAGCGCATCGGGCTCCACTCGGAATGACAGCTTCCCAATGCACAGCGAATCTCGAAAAACGGTATGAGTCTTGGTCCGGATCTCCTTCTGCGACCGCGCCTCCGCTCAGCAGCCGGGGATGGTGCAGCGCCAGGTGAGGGCGCACAGCGGGTCGTCGTACGTTTGTCCGCACAGGCAGTCGGTCCGCTGCGTGGCGGCGTGCGCGCGCACCGTCCCCGCGGCTCCCGTGTCGAACGACTGCACGTCCAGCGACTCCAGGTCCAGGCGGAGCTTCTCCATCGCCGCGTTCTCCGGTCAGGGGTGAAGGTGCCGCGGCCGCCGCTCAGCAGAGGCAGGTGGCCACGGGGGCGGAGCAGCCGCAGGTGAGCTGGCCCTCGCAGGTGAGGCCGCGGAACGTGCAGTGGTTGAAGCACGAGGGTCCGCTCAGTTCCCGCGCGTGCACCGTACCGCGCTCCTCGGCGGCGGCGTCCGTCTCGAACGACTGTACTTCCAGCAGGTCCAGGTCCAGGCGGAGCTTCTTCGGCATCGCGGGCCTCCTCCCTCGGTGGATCGGGAAACTCCCCGGAAGGGAGCAACGGAAACGGCCGCCGCCGCCAGTCCCGTGCCGCGAGCGGAGGGGATGCGCGAAGGGGACGGCTCCCCGCCGCCCCCTTCGTCCGAAGCGCGCTCGCACTTCGCACCCCGCACTTCGCACTCCCCTCAGGCCGCCTTCCCGCTCCGGGACGGGGCATCGGGGTTGGGCGCCTGGTCGCGCTTGCGGCGCATCACCAGCTCCTCCACCCAGCGCTCCACGTCCTCGGCGTCCTTCCCCTCCAGCGTGGTGGTCTCTTCCTGCACCCCCTCGGGCGCCTCGCCGCCGCTCCTGTCCACCAGGGTCTGCACCACCGAGCGCCAGGTGGCCTTCTGCGCCAGCTTGCCGAAGGTGCGCATCCCCACCAGGTCCAGCAGGTCCGAGGACCGGGTGAAGGAGCGGATCTCGAAGCGGATCACCCCGCCGGGCCGCTCCTCCACCAGGAAGCGGATGGCGCCCGAGAGCGGGTGCCCGCGCAGCGTCACGCAGGTGATGGAGCGGCCGCTCACCTCCACCACCCGCACCTGGATGTTGCCGCGGAGCGGGAGCGCCATGGTCAGGGTGTTCCCCTCCTCCAGCACCTGCGGCGTCCCCGGCTCCGCGCCCACGTCCAGCAGCCCCGAAGGCGGCAGCGTGTAGAACTCGGTGCGCAGCGCCTCGAACAGCTCGTCGGCCGTCACCCGGCTGCCGCGGATGTCGGCCCAGTAGCGCTGCCGCTCCAGCGCGCCCGTCCCCTCCGACGGCAGCCGCTCGGGCATCTGGTCCACCAGCTTCCCCAGCCCCTCGCCCAGCGTGAGCGGCGTCACCCCGAACACCTCGGTGAGCGCGTTCGGGCGCCCCTCGCCGATCACGTTGCCCTCGAGCAGCATGGTGATCTGGTCGCCGGTCACCCGCACGTCCACCCCCAGCTGCTCCGCCGCGCTCGAGCCCAGCTTGGCCAGCGCCTCGGGGATCGGCAGGTGCAGCGTGCGCTTGCCCGTGAGCTTCTCCAGCAGCTCCACCACCTCGCGCGTGGTGGTCACCTCGGGCCCGGCCAGCTCCAGCACCGTCTCGCGCGGCGTGTCGGCGGTGGCCGCGCGGGCCAGCGCCAGCCCCAGGTCGGTGTGCCAGACCGGCTGGAACGGCTGGTTCCCCCGGCCGATGAGCGGCACCACCGGAGAGGCGCGCACCAGCTTGAGGAGCAGCGAGATCACCTCGTCGCCGGGGCCGTAGACGTTGCCGGGGCGCAGGATGAGCCACCCCGGCGGCGCCTCGGCGCGCACCGCCTCCTCGGCCGCGCGCTTGGAGCGGTGGTAGTCCGACTCGCCGGCTTCCGCCCCCAGCGACGACACGTACACGAAGCGGCGCACCCCCGCGCGGCGGGCCTCGCGCGCCAGGCGCCGCGTCCCCTCCACGTTCACCTTCTCGAAGGTGACCTCGGGCGGGTCGTCGGACACGATCCCGGCCGCGTGCAGCACCGCCTGGCACCCGTCCGCCGCGCCGGCCACCCCCTCGTCGGTGGAGACGTCGCAGGAATGCGCCTCGACCCCGGCGGGCCACTGGCGCGCGTCGTCGTCGGCGTGGCGCGAGAGCAGGCGGACCGTGTGCCCCGCCTCCAGCAGGCAGTCGACGGCCGCCTTCCCCACCAGCCCGGTGCCGCCCGTGACCAGGACCTTCATCGCCACGCTCCCCACGTCTGAAGTTCGCCCTGGACGGCGGGCGGTTCACGACTCGTGCCACCCCGGGAACTGATGAGTGCGGAAGCGCGCGAGTGCATCGCGGCTGTTTCGCAGTTCGCACTTCGCACTTCGCACTGCGGTCCTGGGCGTGTCCTTCCGCCGCGCTCCGGGCCGGGCTGCGCGCGCCGCAGGATCCGGATCCGCCTCGGCCGTGCCGCCCGACTCCGCACCGACGCCGTCCATCGGCCCGGAGTTGCCTCGGCATCGGGGTGAAAGCCACCCAACGAAGTCCCTGCGAGGCTCGTCCTTCTTATTTACGCCCTGCAGCCGGACCGTCTGCGCGCGCTCCTCCCGTCTGCAAGAGGGGCTGGAACAGACGAAAAGAACACCGCCGCGTGAAAGGAGCGCTTTGGTGAGGACGTGCAGCACGAGACTCCGCTCCCGGCGGCATGCTCGCACAGGCATATAACGAGCGGCGGGCCTGTTGAGGGGTTATCCATGACACGAAGGATAAAATGGACAATGTGGTACGGTATGCGCTGAAAACGTCCGGATGTCCGCCCGGGCGGCCACTATTCATGCATAAGGGACTGGCACTCTTGCGCCGAGTCGCACATAATAGGGTCACACACATGAACACCTTCGGCGCTGCAATACATTTGCCGCCGGTCTCCAGGCCAGGTGCAGACGATTTGCACCGCACGGTGTTCCACATGCGGGGTTGTATCAGTGGACGCAACATGAGTCATTCTGCTACGCGTCCGTGTCCATGTCGACCTTCCTCGGAGCCGAGCCGATGACCGCACCTTCTTCGGGTACCCCTGCACGCAAGCCGCGGCGCCGCTGGCGCTGGCACGTCCCCCCCGCGCTCGTGCACGGCGACGAGACGCTCGAAGGCACCGAGATGCTGGAGGAGGTCTCGGGAGCGGTGGGGACGGTGCTCTGGCAGACCATGCGCGACGTGACCCTCTGGGCCGGAGTGCGCGACCCCGACGAGCGCCGCGGCCTCTTCTCGGAGGGCGCCCACGAGCGGCGGCTGCGCGAGCTGGAGGCGGCGGGCGTGGACGCCGCGGTCGACGCCCCGCTCCGGGTGCTGGCGGGCCTCTGCCGCGACCCGCAGTCGCTCGGCGAGGAGCAGGTGCTCACCGCCTGCCGCGAGGTGTCGAAGTGGGCGGAAGACCGGGAGCTGCGCGCCACGGCCATCGCCTTCGCGCAGGCCGGCGCGCTGGCGGCGCCGGCCAACGCCGCGGCCGGCTTCCGGGTGGGGCAGCTGGCCCGTGACAAGACCGAGTACGCGCGCGCCGAGACCTGGTTCCGGCGTACCATCGGGCTCGGGCGGCAGGCCAAGGACTGGGCCAGCTACGCCGAGGCGTTCCTGGGGCTCGGCAACCTGTACATCGTTCGCGGCAACCTCCCCGCGGCGCGGCGCTTCCACATCCGCGGGCTGCGCGCGGCGCGCCGCCACGGGATGCGCGACGTGCAGGGTCGCGCGCATCACGACCTGTTCCGGATGGCGGTCGCGATGGACAACCCGGTCGAGGCGCAGGAGCACGCGCGCGCCGCCTTCCGTGCCTACGGAAACACCCACCCGCGGCTGCCGCACCTGGCCGCCGACCTGGCCTACTTCTGGATGGAGCGCGGGAGGTTCCCCCAGGCGCAGGCGGCGTTCCAGGTGGTGCTGCCGCACTTCGCCCACCCCTGCGACCGGCTGCAGACGATGGCCAACCTGGGGCGCGCGGCCGGCGGCGCGGGCGACCGCCCCACGTTCGACGACGCGTGGGACGAGGCGTGGAGCTACTCGGGCGAGTGGCACACCCGCCCCAGGGCCGCCCAGGCGCTGCTGGAGCTGGCCCGCGGCGCCGCCAGCCTCAAGGACTGGGCTCGCGCCGAGCGCGCGGCCAGCACCGCGCGCGACCTGGCCACGCGCAACGAGATGGCCAAGGTGATGATGGAGGCCGAGGCGGTGCTCGACTCGGTGACCCGGCGCAAGGCGCTGGAGGAGGCGGTGGAGCCCGCCGGCGGCGAAGAGCAGGCCGACATCGACGCCATCCTCGCCGACCTGCGGCGCTCCCTCGTGTAGCCGCGGAAGACGGATCGTCGCCCGAGTCGATCGCGGCGGGGACGGGCCACGGCCCGTCCCCGCCGCTTCGTTTTCCGTCCATCGGCCGGGTCCGCCACGGAGCCCCGCGTGAGGGATGCGCCAACTCCCAGGTGCGTTATACCGTCTTCCCGAATTCGCTGTGCATCGGGAAGCTGTCATTCCGAGTGGAGCCCGATGCGCCGAGCTCGCGTTCGCCACCGAAGTCGGCCGGGCTCCCGAGGAATCCACCCACGGCCGGCGAGAGGCCGGATCGAAGCACGAAGCCGGCATCCGGGCGGGGTGAGTAGATTGAGGCTTGGTCATAAATATAAGCGCTTACGTAGCAACACGATGCTCAAGCGCTTCTCAGGAGCGCCTTGAAGTTGGCTTGGTGGAGTTCACCGGTGTGGTAGCGGTAGAGCAAGCCGATCTGGAAAGCGAAGACGGCCCC
>DASVWD010000099.1 GCA_036389795.1 Longimicrobium sp. | reverse complement strand
ACCTCGACGCCACCGTCGTCCTGGGCCGCGACTGGCAGCAGCCCGCCCCCGCAACGCCTCCCGCCGCGCCGCGGTGAGAAGGAAAGTGCGTGAGTGCGTGAGTGCGTGGGAACGGAGCAGTTACGCACTTCCGCACTTCCGCACTTGGGTTCTGGCGCGCATCCCTCACGCGGACCTTTCCGCGGAGCCGTGGAAGCAGGTCGCGGTCCCGTCGCCGGTGCGGGTGCAAACGCTTCCGGGAGACGCGCCGTCCAAGGCAGGTTCGCGCCTCCTTCCGCCCGAGAGGTCCCATGCGGTACGTCCCCCTGCTCCCCGTTCTCCTCCTGGCCGCCTGCGCCTCCCCGACGCGTGCCCCGGCGCCGGTCCCGGCACCGGGCGGCGGGCTCGACACGGCCGCGCTCGCGCGCCGGCTCCCCGCACTGCTGGACAGCGGCGGCATCCCGGGACTCGCCGTGGCCGTGCTCCGCGACGGGCGCGTGGCGTGGGCGCGGGGGTTCGGCGTGCGGAGGGAGGGGTCGCCCGGGGCCGTGGACGAGAACACCGTGTTCGAGGCGGCGTCGTTGAGCAAGCCGGTGTTCGCGTACGCCGTGCTGAGGCTGGTGGACCAGGGGAGGCTGGAGCTGGACCGGCCGCTCGCCGACTACCTTCCCCTTCCCGGCCTCGGCGACCCGCGCGCCGCGCGCATCACCGCGCGCATGGCCCTGAGCCACACCACCGGCCTCCCCAACGAGCTGCATCCCGGCGACTCGCTCGCGCTGGCGTTCGATCCCGGCGCGTCGTTCCGGTACTCCGGCGAGGGGTACGCGTACCTGCAGCGCGTGGTGGAGCACGTGACCGGCCAGCCGCTGGAGCGGCTCGCGCGGACGCTCGTCTTCGAGCCGCTGGGGATGGCGCGCAGCAGCTACGTGTGGGAAGAGCGGCTCGCGTCCGACGCGGCCGTGGGCCACGGCGGCGGACGCATCCCGCGCGCCCCCCGCCGGCCGGCGGCGGCCCGCGCCCCGTCGAGCCTGCACACCACCGTGTCCGACTACGCGCGCTTCGCGGCGGCGGTCCTCGCCGGGGAGGGGCTGCGGGACGAAACGGCGCGGGAGATGGCGAGGGCGCAGGCGCGCGCGGCGCCGCGGGTCGCCTGGGGGCTCGGGTGGGCGCGGGAAGAGCTGGACGCGGCGCCCACGCTCTGGCACTGGGGCGACAACTCGGACACGGGCTTCACCGCCTTCGTGATGCTCTCGCCCGCGCGCCGCGGCGGCGTGGTCTGGCTCGCCAACAGCACCACCGGGCTCTCCATCGCCGGGCCGCTGCTGGCGATTACGCTCCCCGGCCCGCACGTGCCGCTGGACTCGCTCGGCTACGAGCGCCACGACGATCCGCGCCGCCTGGTGCGCGAGGAGATCGACCGCGTCGCGGCGGCCCGCGGGGCCGCCGCGGCGTTGCGGGAGCACGAGCGGTTGCGCGCCCGGCTCCCCGCCGACCGCTTCGACGAGCGGCTGCTGAACGTGCTCGGGTACCGCATGCTGGAGCGCGGCCGCGCTGCGGACGCCGTGGCGCTGTTCCGGGCGAACGCGGAGCTGTACCCGCGGTCGGCGAACGTGCACGACAGCCTGGGCGAGGCGCTGGCCGCGGCGGGCGACCGCGAGGGCGCCGTCGCCAGCTACCGGCGCTCGCTCCAGCTCGACCCCGGCAACCGGAACGCGGTCGAACAGCTCCGCCGCCTGGACGCCGCCCCGTAGCGCCGCTGGTGCCCGGCCCCGCTCGCGATGGCCGGCTTCCAGCCACGTTGAGTAGATCCTTCGGTCGCGTCTAACCTCTGGTGCGGAGGAAAGTCTCGCGAGGACGCTCCCTCAGGATGACGTTTCCTGATGTGGCGTTGGAATGCGCAGCCGATTTCGGAAGTGTATAAAGCAGAGCGCCCCGGGGGCCGCGGTCCCGGGGCGCTCTCTTCCATGATCCCCGTCGTGCGACGGCGGTCAGGGGAGGGAGGCGGGGCGGGCGGCCTGCGTCCCCAGCGCCTCCGCGGCCGCGCCGGGCGCGCGCCGCAGCCCGGCGAACGCCTCCGCCAGGGGGACGCTCAGCACGCCCTTCCCGGCCCGGGCGCGCTCCAGCACCCGGCGGACCTCCTCGCGGCCGATCGACGACCCGTCGTACCCCGCCTGGAGGAGCGCCTGCCGCACCCCCTCGCCGTGCACCCGGCGCCGGTCGTACACGTCGGGGAAGATCTTCAGCTCGCCGCCCTCCACCACGATCGGCTGGTAGCGGATGGAGAGCGGAACCGGCGCCGCCAGGCGCGAGGCGCGCGCCTCGGAGGGGCGCGCCAGCACCCGCGCGATCTCCGCCTCGGAGAGCGAGCCGCCGTGGCGCGCGTGGAGGAGCTTCGCCAGCGCCACCACGTCGCGGTTGAGCATCCGCACGCACCCGTGCGAGGCCGGCCGCCCGATGTTCTCGGCGTCGGGGGTGCCGTGGATGTAGTAGAGCGGCGCGAAGAAGAGCTTCACCCGCCCCATCGGGTTGTGCGGCCCCGGCGGCGTCACCCTGTCGTCCTTCGCCCAGTCGCGCGGGGGCGGCCGCCACCAGGGGTTCCACTCCGCGTGGTCGATGGCGAACTCGCCGTCGGGCGTGTCGTGCCCCGGCATCCCCACCGAGACCCGGTAGGTCTCCAGGAGGCTGTCGCCCTCGAACACCCGCAGGCGGTTCTCCGGGATGTTGATCTCCAGGCGCAGCCCGGGCGCCGGGGCCGGCGCCGCGTCCTGCGCCCGCGCCGGGACGGCCGGGGCCGCCGCCAGGGCGAGGGCCGCGGCAAGGGTGCTCGCTCTCACGGGGATTCGCTTCCGGGGAAGGGGAGGGGCGGCGGGTCCGAGGGGCCGCGCGCCCGGAGACGCGCCGCCCCAAAGCTAACCACGCGGCGCCCCTCCGCCAACCGCCCCCGCCGCCGGGCGCCGGAGCGCCCGCTGCGACCGGGGCGGGTAGCAGCACGTTACGGCGCATTCGTGTACGGAGGAGAAGCAAAGGACTGGCACGATGGAAGATCCGCGTTATTATGGGTGGCGCTCGCGTTTTTTGCGGGGCTCGGACGAACGTTCGACCCGGCCGCCACCCGGCCCGGCCACGAACGGTCTTTCGCTTTCGCGTCGGAACGACTATATCCTATGCGCCCCCGGCCGGGCGCCGGGAAGCGTCCGCCGGGCGAAGTGTCATCCTCCGAGCCACATAGACGTTCCTAAGGGGTGCATCGCCACCCCGCCGCCCGGACGGGCGGCCGAAAGAGCAGGTCCCGCGCGGCCGCCGCGGCGGGGCCGGACCGCGAGGCGGCGGTCCGGGGCCCCCGTCACGGCGCCGCGATCCCTCACCGCCAGCCAGGAAGGAGGCACCCCGACGGACCCGCACGTACGCAGGTCGACCACCGAGAGCGCAGTTCCCTGCTCTCTCAATTAGCAGCCTCAAGGAGGACTTCACATGAGAAGGCTCAGTAGGCTGTCCGCGCTGCTGGTCGCGCTCGTCGCCGCGCCGACCGCCCTGTTCGCCCAGGGCGGCGGGACCATCACCGGACGTGTCACGGGAGCGGACACCAATCAGCCGATCGCGTCCGCGACCGTCACCGTGGAGGGCACCGCGCTCCGCGGCGTCACCGACAGCCAGGGTCGCTACAGCATCCGCGGCGTCCCGGCTGGCAGCTACACCGTCACCGCGGCCACCCTCGGCCGCGAGACGTCCAAGCGGACGGTCACCGTCGCCACCGGGCAGACCGCCACCCTCGACTTCGCGCTCGCCACCCGGGCGATCGCGCTGGAGGGCCTGGTCGCCACCGCCACGGGCGAGCAGCAGCGCGCCCGCGAGGTCGGCGTCGACGTTCCCAAGATCAACGTGCAGGAAGACATCCCGCTGGCCGCCACCAACGACCTGTCGCAGGTGCTGCAGGGCCGCGCCGCGGGCGTGACCGTGCTGCAGGCGAGCGGCACCACCGGCACCGGCGCGCGCATCCGCATCCGCGGCTCCGCCAGCGTGTCGCTCAACAACAACCCGCTGCTCATCATCGACGGCGTCCGCGCCGACAACGGCAACGGCGGCATCGACGTGGGCGGGCAGACCCCGAACCGCCTGAACGACATCAACCCCGAGGACATCGAGAACATCGAGATCCTCAAGGGGCCGGCGGCCTCGGCGCTCTACGGCACCGCGGCGGCCAACGGCGTGATCCTGGTCACCACCCGGAAGGGCCGCGCCGGCGCCACGCGCTGGAGCTTCTACACCGAGCAGGGCCGCATCACCGAGCCGAACGAGTACCCGGGGAACTACTCGGGCTTCTGCAACGTCCGCCTCGGCGCCACCAACTTCGGCGACATCCCCGGCTGCGACATCGGGTTCGCCCTCGATCTGCGCAGCTCCGGGTTCACGGTGTCGATCGACTCGATCCAGACGTTCAACCCGCTCGAGGACCCGGCCACCACGCCGTTCGACGACGGCTCGCGCCGCAAGTACGGCATGAGCGTCACCGGCGGCACCGACCGGGCCACGTACTACCTGTCGGCCGACTTCGAGAACGAGGTGGGCGTCTACGAGGACGTCAACGAGCTGAACCGCATCAACCTGCGGGCCAACATGCGCGGCCAGCTGCGCGACAACCTCGACGTGACGGTCAACACCGGGTTCATCACCAGCGACCTCACGCTGCCGCAGAACGACAACAACGTGCTGGGCATCGTCTCCAGCGCGTTCGCGGGCGGCGCCACCCAGGAGAGCGCCTTCGGGTTCTTCACCATCGACGAGCTGAAGAACCTGACCACCAACCAGGACGTGCAGCGCCTGCTGACCAGCGCCACGGCCAACTACCGCGCGCTGCCCTGGCTCTCCTTCAACGCCACGGCGGGGATGGACAACGTGCAGCGGCACGACAACCAGACCACGCTGCCGGGGATCATCGCCTTCGGCTCGCTGCTGGAGGGCAACCGCTCGTCGTTCCGCACCAACATCTCCAACTTCACGGTCACGGCCAACGGGACCGCGAACTACGGGATCACGCCCAGCGTGACCGGGCAGACCTCGATCGGCACCCAGTTCGACCAGCAGCTCTTCCGCCAGACCTCGGCGTCGGGGCGCGGCCTGCTGGCCGGGTGCAGCTCGCTCAACTGCGTGGCCACCGGCTTCGCGGTCGACGAGACCAACCAGGACATCCGCACCCTCGGCGCGTACATCCAGCAGCAGTTCGCGCTGAACGACCGGCTGTTCCTGACGGGCGCGCTGCGCGGCGACGACAACAGCGCGTTCGGCGCCGACTTCGGCTTCATCGTCTACCCCTCGCTCAGCGCCTCGTGGGTGCTGGCCGAGGAGCCCTGGTTCCCGCAGTTCGACGCGCTCAGCACCCTGCGCCTGCGCACCTCGTGGGGCCAGGCCGGGCTGCGCCCGGGCTTCCGCCAGTCCGAGACCTTCCTGGCGCCCACCGCGGTGACCGTGGGGACCACCAGCTCGCCGGGCTTCACCATCGGCGGCGTGGGCAACCCCAACCTGAAGCCGGAGCGCTCCGAGGAGCTGGAGTTCGGCTTCGACCTGGGCCTGTTCGACGACCGGGTGGGCCTCGAGTTCACCCACTACAACAAGACCTCGCACGACGCGCTGATCGCGCGCCCGCTGGCCCCGTCGCTCGGCGTGACGCTGTCGCGCTTCGACAACCTGGGCGAGGTCAACAACCGCGGGTGGGAGTCGTCGCTCAACCTGCGCCTGGTGCGCGCGGCCAACTTCGAGTGGGACGTGCACGCCACCTACACCCGCTCCCGCAACCGCCTGGTCGAGCTGGGCACCGACCCCGAGACGGGCGTCGACATCGAGCCGATCATCTTCGGCCTGGGCGGCGACACGCAGCGCCACCAGGAGGGCTTCCCGCTGGGCGCGTACTTCCAGCAGCCGTACACCTTCGAGGACGCCAACAACAACGGCATCATCGAGATCAGCGAGGTGGAGGTGGCCGACAGCGCGGTGTTCCTGGGCTCGCCCTTCCCCACCCGCGAGGCGTCGTTCCAGACCAACCTGACGCTCTTCCGCTGGGTGAAGCTGTCGGGGCTGCTCGACTACCGCGGCGGGTTCCGGAACTTCAACAGCACCAAGGAGTTCCGCTGCGGCACGTTCTTCAACTGCCGTGAGGCGTTCGCCGGGTACCCGGGCATCGATGTGTCGCTGGAGGACCAGGCGGCCTACATCGCGGCGGCGTACGGCGGCGTGGGCGGCAGCGACTTCACCACCGCCGCCGGGTACATCGAGGACGCCAGCTTCGTGAAGCTGCGCGAGGTGGCGCTCACGCTGGGGCTCCCCGAGAGCCTGGCCCACCGGCTGCGGGCGCAGGGGATGTCGCTGACGCTGGCCGGCCGGAACCTGAAGACCTGGACCGACTACACGGGCCTGGATCCGGAGATCAACGGCGCCGGGACGGGGTCGAACTTCAACACGTTCGAGTTCCTCACGCAGCCGCCGGTCCGCTACTGGACCGCCCGGATCGACGTGAACTTCTAGGGAGCAAAAGGAGCGACGATGCTCATGCGTTTCAATACCAAGAGGGGGGGCTTCGCGCCCCCCCTCCGGGCCGCCCTCCTCGCCGCGGCGCTGGCGCTGCCGGTCGTAGGGTGCGACTCCCTGCTCGAGGTCGACGACGAGGACGTGACGAGGGACGAGAACTTCGCGGACCTCACCTCGCTGACGTCGCTCCGGGCGGCGGCCATCGGCGACTTCTTCGTCGGCTACGAGAACATGATCTTCTACGGCGGGATGCTGGGCGACGAGTGGATCTTCTCGGAGACCTTCCCCACCCGCCTGGAGGTCGACAAGCGGGCGATCGACACCAACAACGGCACGCTGCTGGGCGTGTTCTCGTCGGTGGCCACCGCCGGCGCGAGCGCCGACTTCATCAACGCGCGCTACGACGTGGTCGACCCGGGCAACACGGCCAAGTTCCAGCGCGCCGAGGCCCGCAACCTGGCCGGCTACGCGTTCATCTTCTTCGCGGAGAACTACTGCGAGGGGGTGCCGATCAGCCGCCTGCAGCGCACCGACGCGGGGGCGCTGACCTTCGTGTACGGCCCCGGGCTCACCCGGGAACAGATGCTCGACTCGGCGCTGGCCCGCTTCGACGCGGCCATCGCGGCGCTGCCGGCCACGGGCCGCACGGCGAACGAGACGGTGCAGGCGCGCCTGGCGGCCATCGGCCGCGGCCGGGTGTTCCAGAACAAGGGCCAGTGGGCGAACGCGCTGGCGGCGGTGGCGGGGATCCCGCTCACCTACACCTACGTGATCAACCACTCGGCCAACTCGGGCGGCGAGAACAACATCATCTGGGGCTTCAACCGCAGCACCGAGCGCATGTCGGTGTCGTACCAGCCCAACAGCGGCGGCACGGCCGTCGCCGGCGACCGGGAGGGCGGCAACGGGCTGCCGTGGATCGCCAACCGCGCCGCGCAGGGGCATCCCCTGGGTCCGGGCGTCTCCACCACCTCGGCGCCCCGCGCGCGCGACCCGCGCGTGCTCTGGTTCCGCAACAGTGGGGCGGCGACCTCGACCACCCCGGGCAACGACGTCGGGTTCGACAACAGCACGCCGCAGCTCGACGCGCTGAAGTACCCCGACCGGCCCGCGTTCACGGTGCTGGCGAGCGGCGTCGAGTCCCGCCTGATCGCGGCCGAGGCGCAGCTCAACCTGGGCAACCCGCAGGCGATGCTGGACTCGCTGAACGTGCTGCGCTCGCAGGTGCAGCCGCTCATGCAGCTGCTGAACTACGACTACGTCAACCAGCAGCAGCTGGTGGGGTACGCGCCCGGGCAGTCCGCGGTGCTGGCGCCGATCGCCGCCCTGCCGGCCACCTTCGCCGCCCAGCGCGACCTGTTCTTCGAGGAGCGGGCGTACTGGCTGTGGCTCACGGCGCACCGCCTGGGCGACATGCGCCGCCTGATCCGGCAGTACGGGCGCCTGGAGGACCAGGTGTTCCCCACGGGCTTCCACTTCAAGGGCGGCCCGTACGGCGACGACGTGAACCTGCCGATCCCGATCCAGGAGGAGGCCAACCCCACGGCGATCGGGCAGTGCATCAACCGGAACGCGTAAGCGCTCCGGCGGTCCGGTTCGGGCGGTAAACGAGGGCGGGGGAGGGGCTTCGGGCCTCTCCCCCGCCTTCGCTCTGGGGAGTGCGGAAGGTGCGTGAGCGCGTGAGTGCGTGAGCGCGAAAGGCGCTCGTGCAGTTACGCACTTCCGCACTCATACCACGTTTCCGAGCATTGTTCTGGTTCGCGAGAAACAGATTGGCATCACTCAGAGGACACGGAGGACACGGAGAGAACTTCAATCTCTCCGCTGTTCCTCTGTGTTCTCTGTGCCCTCTGTGTGAGACCTTTTCAGGGCTGATACCCGAACGATTCCCTGCGAAATGGTATCACGCACTGCGTTTGGGCAGGTCCCTCCGCTGCGCTCCGGGCCGGGCTGCGCGCCGTAGGGCACGATACCACCGTGCCCAACGGCGCCGGGCCACCACGGCCACAAACTCCCGTGGCCGCGGCGTCCCGGCCCTCCGGGCGCGCATCCCTCATGCAACTTCGTCGTGCGCAGCGCCCGGGGTGTTCACCCTCTCCCCGAAGTGCGGGAGAGGTCGCGCGCTGTCCGTCCGCGAGGCTGTTTTCGCGGACGGATCACGCGCGGGGTGAGGGGCCGGACACGACGAAGCCCCCGGCGCGCGATGCGCCGGGGGCTTCGTTCACGTCAGTGGTCGATCAGGGACTCGAACCCCGGACCTCTCGCATGTGAGGCGAGCGCTCTAACCAGCTGAGCTAATCGACCGTTATCGCGGGCCGGTTTGCACCGCGCCCGCGCCGGGAGATGGGCTGCTGCCTGCGGGGCCCTGACCCTTTTTCCCCCAGATTCCTGCCAGTACCCCGTAGGGGAATCGAACCCCTGTTTTCGCCGTGAGAGGGCGATGTCCTGGGCCGCTAGACGAACGGGGCGTGCTGCCGCAGAGCCTGTAAATCTACCCACCTCAAGGGCTTGCGTCAACCCCCGGCGGATGAGAGGCGCCGCCCGGATTCGAACCGGGGGTCGAGGATTTGCAGTCCGCGCCACTCCCCTCTCAGGTCCGCTAAACTAGCGACTTTCCTCGCGATTCCGCAAGTCCCTGCCAGGTCCGGAAACCCCGAACACGACGGGGTAACGGGTCGCTACGTAGCAAAAACGTAGCAAGCTGGTCGCTGTCACCTGGAACCCCTTACAACCGGAGCCATCATGCCCCACCACACCGCCCTCTGCCAGGGCGCGGTAGAGCGCATCCGTGCATCCCTCGCACCGTACCGGAGTTTCGTTGCGCCTACTTCGCCGGGGCACTTCCGGTTGCTTTCGATGGCGGAAATCGCCTTCGCCAACGGCGGCTTCCCACGTGTCGCCCCGCCGTCCCCGGGGCCGGAGGTGGAGAGGCTGACCCGCGGCTTGGTCCGGCCGACCTCGGGCCATCTGTATGCGTCCCCGTCGGAGCCGCTGCGCCATTCCATCGCCGGGCGGAGGCTGCGTGCCCTCGACTGACCGGACGATCGGGCGACGGCGCGGGCAGAGGCGGGCGATCGTCATCGCTCGCGCCGCAGCCCTCCACCGTCACCCCGCCGCCCACAAGCCCGGCTGGATCGTGGACCTCTTCGCCGGGGGTGGCGGCTGGAGCGTCGGGGTGGAGATGGCGCTGCACCGTCCCGTGGACCTCGCCGTCAACCACGACGAGGACGCGCTGCAGATGCACGAGCTCAACCACCCGACGACGAAGCACAAGAAGGCCGACGTCTTCGAGGTGTGCCCGCACCTGGCGTGCGAGGGCCACCCGGTCGAGTACCTCCACGGGAGCCCCGACTGCACCGACCACTCCAAGGCCAAGGGCGGCAAGCCGATCCGGGCGCGCAAGCGCCGGGCGCTCGCCTGGGTGTTGGTGCGCTGGGCCGGGCAGGTGCGCCCGCCCGTGATCACGATGGAGAACGTCGAGGAGATCCGGGGGTGGGGGCCGCTGCGCGCCCGGCGCGACAAGGCGACAGGGCGCGTGGTCAGGCTGGACGGCACCGTCGCCGCGCCGGGCGAGGTCGTGCCGCTCAAAGAGCAGTGGCTGGAGCGCGACCCCACGCGGGCGGGCCGGACGTTCCGCGCGTTCGTCCGGGCGCTGGAGGGGCTCGGCTACCGGGTCGAGTTCCAGGAGCGGCGGGCCTGCAACGCCGGCGCGCCGACCATCCGCAAGCGGCTCTACATGATCGCCCGCTGCGACGGCCTGCCGATCGTCTGGCCGGAGCCGACGCACGGGGACCCCAAGAGCGAGGCGGTCCGAAGCGGGAGACTGCTGCCCTGGCGGACGGCGGCGGAGTGCATCGACTGGCGCCACCCGATGCTGTCGATCTTCGCCACCAAGGAAGAGGCGAAGGCCTGGGGCAAGGCGCACGGCCAGGCGCCGCCGGTCCGGCCGCTGGCGGATGCGACAATGCGGCGCACTGCGCGCGGCGTCCGGCGCTACGTCCTTCCGCCCGCGAAGCCGTTCGTGGTCACGCTGAACCACGGCGGCGGGCGGGAGCACGCGCCGAGGGGCCTGGACGAGCCGCTCCGGACCGTCGCAGCGGCGCGCGACGCGCACGGCCTGGTGGCGCCGTTGATCGCGGGCGTCGGCGGGCGGGCGGGGCAGTTGCCGGAGCGGCCCGGCGACGTGCCGTTCGGGACGGTGACCGGGAAAGCCGACGTGGCACTGGTGGCGCCGCTCCTCACCGAACACGCGAACGCATCCGCGCAGCGCACCTTCGCGATCGACGAGCCGCTCCGGACGCAGGTGGCGGATGTGAAGGGCGGGCACTTCTCGCTGGTGGCGCCGGTGCTGGTGGACGCGGCGCACGGGGAGGTGTCCCCGGACGGGCGGGTGAAGCGCTGGGGCAGCGGCGCGCGCTCCAGCGAGGAGCCGGCGCCCACGATCCTCGGGACCGGCAACCCGGCACTGGTCGTCGCCTCGATGCTCCCGAATCCGCCGCTGTTCCGATACCTCGGGCACGGAGAGCGGTTCAGGACGCCCCGAGACCGGCGCGACCGCGGCGTCACCATCGGCGTTCCCCGCACCGGCCGGAGGCGTCGCCCTCGGCATGTGATGTGCGCACCCGTGGTCGTGCCCAACAACACCAACAACGCCGCCCACGCGGTGGACGAGCCGGTCCCCACCGTCACCGGCGGCGGGCGCAACATCCTGGCGGCCGCCATCCTCGTGCCCCGCTACGGGGAGCGCGACGGCCAGGAGCCGCGCGTGCGCTCGCTGGAGGAGCCCACGCCGGTAGTGGTTCCCACCGACAACGGCGGCAGCCTCGCGGCCGTCCACCTGGCGAGCTACCACGCGGAGCGCGCAGAGGGTGACCGGGGCCATCGGGGCGGGGACGCAGGCGAGCCGGCCGACACCATCGACACGGCCAACCGCCACGCCGTGGTTGCCGCGTTCCTGGCCCAGCACAACGACGGCTTCTATCAGGGCGACGGCCGCTCGCTGGAGAACCCCGCCGGTACCGTCTGCGCGAGCGGTTCGCCGCAGGGACTCGTCGTCGCTCACGTCTCACACTTCCGAACGGGCGCTACCGGCCAGGAGGCGGACACTCCGCTCTGCACGGTCACCGCCAACAGCTTCGAGAAGCGCCCGGGTGGAGCCGCACCCATCGGTATCGTCGCCGCGAGCCTCACGAAGTTGCGCGGCACCAGCACGGACGCGGACCCGGCTGAGCCGCTCGACACCGTGAGCGCCGGCGGGACGCACCACGCACTCGCGGCCGTCCACCTCTCGCACGACCACGGCCACGACCCGGCCGGCGGCGAGGGCAGCCCGGAGCAGCCCGCGCGGGCGGTCCCCACGCACCCGCACGCCCGCCTGGTTGCCGCCTTCCTTCAGAAGTACTACGGCGCGGTGGCCGGCCAGGACTCCGGCTGCGACGAGCCCGTGGACACGATCTCCACCCGCGACCGCATGGGGCTCGTGACGGTCGTGATCGAAGGCGTTCTCATGGTGATCGCCGACATCGCCATGCGGATGCTCCAGCCGCGGGAGCTCTACAACGCGCAGGGCTTCCCCCGGAGCTACATGATCGACCGCGGGGCGGACGGCGGGCGCTTCACCAAGACGGCGCAGGTCCGCATGTGCGGCAACAGCGTCCCGCCGCCCGAGGCGATGGCGATCACCGCCGCGAACCTGCCGCACCTGCGTGCGCAAGCGAGGGCCGCGTGATCGGCCCGCCGCGGTCTTCCCGCCCAGACGTGCGCAATCCCGTCCTGCGGCTGGTGTCGGCGCAGCGTATCGCCCGGCTCTCCCCGGTACTGCGGGCGGAGCTGCGCCTCCTCCTGCTTGAGCTTTCGCGCGACGCCAACGAGCGCGCACAAGCCTGCTGGCGGAAAGGAAAGCCGCCGATGGCGGCCTACTGGAAGGCCGTGGCCGTCTACGCGCGCCACATCGCGCGAGCTGTCGGGAGAACGCCCGTGACCTCCGGCCCGTCCGCGTCGGGGGCCCCCCGATGCCTCTTTTCCCTGAGGAACCCGCTTCCACGTGCGATCAAGCAGAGACGACGGTCACATGATGCGTCTCACCCGCCGCCGCATCCGGCTCCGCCGGGACCTGCCCCGCCTACTAGCCCGCCTGGCCGCCCGGGGCGTTCTGGCTAGGGCGGCGCTCCTCAAGCGGGTGGAGCGGGCGAGGCTCCGGCTCTTCGGCAGGAAGCGGCTCTCGAAGGAGCCCTGGGCGGGCGAGAGGGCGGCGAAGAAGGCGATCCGGCGGGCGTTCCCCTGAACTGAACTGAACTGGAGACGAGATGGAGAAGACGTGCCCGCGTGGCGATCAGGTGGTCGGCGCCGCCACACCAGAGCGGCGACCTCTAACGGTCACCGACGTCTACCGGTTGCTCGCGAACGCGCTCGAAGGGCTTGCCCTCGCGGCGGGTGCCGCAACGCTTGGTGCTGATCCGCAGTGCATCCGACCGCACGCGGACCGCGCCGCGTCCCTGATCCTCTTCGGGACGACCCAGCCGCCCGGTGATCCTGACGCAGCGCCCTCGAAGCCGTGGTGCGACTGCGCCGGCGGCTACCTTTGTGGTCACGCGCCGGAGCGGCCGTGCCGGTGCGCGTGCCACGCCGCCGCCGATTCCGGCTCCCCTACCCCTCTGCAGGCCGTCGGCGGTCCCCAGCCTGAGCCGACCGGCGAAGAGTACCGCCTCGCGATCAGTGATGCGCTGGCGGAGATAGAAGAGGCGGGGGGCGAGTTGAGCGCATCGGAAGAGACGACGCGGCGCCGAATTCGCCGGGCCATCCGCATTCTTCGCGGAACGGACAACTGGAGGCTGCCCGGGTGCGAGGGCGACGACGAAGCCGAGGAGACGGAGGAGGTGCGGCATGGGTGACCGCAGCGCAATTGAGTGGACCGACGCCACCTGGAACCCGGTCACCGGCTGCACAAAGGTGAGCTCCGGCTGCGACAACTGCTACGCCCACAGACTGGCACACGGGCGGCTGGCGGATGTCTACGGGAAGCGGCTGCCGGTGGTGGACACGGAGACCAATCGCGCCGACCCGTTCGCGGTCCGCCTGTGGTCCGAGCGCCTGGATCAGCCGCTCCGCTGGACGCGGCCGCGCATGGTGTTCGTCAACTCCATGTCGGACCTCTTCCACGTGGATGTACCCGACGGCTTCGTGCGCGAGTGCTTCCGGGTCATGCTGGAGGCGCGGCGCCACACCTTCCAGGTGCTCACCAAGCGGCCGAGCCGGATGCGCCGCTTCGTGAACCGCAACGCAGACCTTTTCGCCGGCGACGGCGGGTACGTACCGGAGCACATCTGGTTAGGAACGAGCGTGGAGAACCAGGCGGCCGCGTTCCGCGTGGGGCACCTGCGGCTCGTGACCGCCCGTGTCCGCTTCCTTTCCTGCGAGCCACTCATCGGATCGCTCGTGCTTCCGTCTCGGGAGGGAATCCACTGGGTGATCGGGGGCGGGGAGAGCGGGGACGGCCACAGGCCGTGCGACCCGGCGTGGGCGCGCTCGCTTCGGGATCAGTGCGTCGCCGCAGTCGTGCCGTTCTTCTGGAAGCAGTGGGGCGGACGGACGCCCAAGGCCGGCGGGAGGCTGCTGGACGGGCGCACCTGGGATGAGTTCCCAGTGCTGGACGGCCGGAGCATTTCCGCGTTCCCGGAGGTGGGGCGATGAAGCCGTATTATCAGCACCACGGCATCACGATTTATCACGGCGACGTGTTGGAGGTGCTGTCGTCGTCGTCGATCCTTTCCCACGTCGTGGTGACGAGTCCCCCTTACAACATGGGGATCACGTCGGGAGGTAACGGGCGCGGCCTCTACCGCACCAGCAAGACCGGCAAGGCTCTCGCCGCAGCGGGCGCCAGATCGGCGCTTGACCCGTTCTGCGGTTCGGGCACCACGCTCCTCGCCGCAAAAACCGCGGGAGTCACCGCCATCGGCATCTACGTCGACGAACGGTGGTGCGAGGTCGCGGCCCGCCGCTTGGACCAGGAGGTTCTGCCCGTCGGTACCGTCGCAGCATCTCACGCCTCCGAGGTGCCCCATGCGTGAGCGCCCGATCCACTTCCCCACGGACTCCCAAGTGCGCGCGGCGCTGGAGGGGAGGAAGACCGAGCGTCGGGTGCCGGTGAAGCCGCAGCCGATCCGCGAGGAGTCATCGCTCCACGTGCCCGGAGCCAAGGTTCTCCTCCTGCCGCAGCCAGGCGGTCTGCCACGCCGTGTCTCACGAGCCGTCCTCGCCCGCGAATGCCCGCTCGGATGGGAAGGTGACCGTCTGTGGCTACGCGAGGCGGCGCGGGTGTCCGCCAAGTTCTCGGGCGGCGGGAACGACTGGTACGCGCTCGACTTCCGCGCTGGCGGTCCGTCCCCCACGCACCACGGCCGTCTCCCCGGCCGTTGGTTTCCGGATCGCACCTTCACTGCCGACGGCGTGCCGCGCTGGTGCTCGCCAATGCAAATTCCCCGCTGGGCCTCGCGCCTCACGCTGGAGATCACCGAGGTGCGGGTGGAGCGGTTGCAGGAGATCAACGAGGCGGGCGTCTTCGCGGAAGGGGTGCAGATCCCCATCAACGCGGAGACCGGCAACCCCCTGTTGCGCCTGTCGGGACCGTTCGCTCCGGCCCTCTACCTGAGCGCCGGGTACACCAGCGCCGACCTGATCCGCGCCCACTTCGCCTCTGAGTGGGACACCGCGCACGCCCGGCGCGGATTCGGCTGGGACGCCAATCCGTGGGTGTGGGTGATCGGCTTCCGCCGGGTGGAGGCGGCATGAGGTGGAACCTCTCCTGGCGCGCCGATCCCCGCGCGGTGCCGCTCGCCAACCGCCACTTATACCCGGCAGTCGCCCGACTCGCCGCAGTTCGTCCCGCCGGGTCGCTGCCTGGTGCTCCTCTCGCCCGCTGCCGATGCGCTGGGGGTGACGAGATGGCCGGAAGCGGAGTACGTGAAGCACGCGTGGGCGGGCGCCTGGGTGCAGCCGAACTACCCGGCGGCGGACACGTGGACCTGCTGGAGGCGGCGGCATGCGCCTGAAGCCCTTCTTTAGCTACTACGGGTCGAAGCACCGCATCGCGGACCACTACCCCACCCCGCAGACGCGGCGGATCGTGGAACCCTTCGCGGGAAGCGCCGCCTACGCCTGCCGTTGGTTCCGCTTGGACGTGCTGCTCATCGACGCGAACCCGAAGGTGGCCGGCGTCTGGGACTACCTGATCCGTGCGAGATCAAGCGAGGTGTTGGCGCTGCCCCTGCTGGCGGACGGCGAGGGTGTCGAGGCGCTGGGGGCCGTGCCGCAGGAGGCGCGTTGGCTGGTGGGCTTCTGGCTCTCCAAGGGCGCGGCTCACCCGCCTCTCTCGCGCTCGGCGTGGGCGCGCGAGCCAAAGTGGCATCGGCAGTTCTGGGGCGAGCATATCCGCGCCCGGATCGCGCACCAACTCCAGTGCATCCGCCACTGGAAAGTGCGCTGCGCGAACTACTGGGATTCGCCCGATGCAAGGGCGGACTGGTTCGTCGATCCGCCGTATGAGGGGCGGGCCGGCAACCACTATCGGCGGTTCGGAAGCAAGGGCTTCGACTACGCGGCGCTCGCGTCGTGGTGCGTGGAGCGGCACGGGCAGGTGATGGTCTGCGAGAATGAGGGCGCCGCGTGGCTCCCGTTCGGCCCGTTCCGGGTGGCCGCCGGCATGAACGGTACGCGCCGCAGCGGCATCTCCCGCGAAGCACTCTGGCACCGACCGTTGATCGACGCGCGCCATCTCGCGCTCCCGCTGGAGGAGGTGGTCTGAATGGACGCCCGCCCCGGCCTGATCCCTTTCGACTCGCTTCCGCCGGCCGGCGGAGAGGCGCAGTTGCCCGCGCGTTGGTGGGAAACCGACGGCGTGCCGCCCGGCTTCCTGGGTCGCCGCTGCCCCGGCCCCTGCGGCGGAAGCCAGTACCTCGTGCGCAAAGGCGAGGAAGCCCGGGACCCCGGCGCCTGTGAGGTGTGCCTGGCCGGAGGGCCGGAGCTGCACGACCAGAAGCGCGCGCGAACGCGCCTGGAACGCGAGGCGACGTTCACGCACCCGGCGGAGCGGCGCATCCTGGCGGCACTGGACTCCGGCGCGATCCGGCCGCCCCGGCGCAGATACCCCGACCCGCAGCCCCGCCGGGGCGTGCTGCCCCCGGCCCCCGACGAAGTGGAGAGCGAGCGGTGAGCGCCGAAGCCCAGGCCTGGGCGATCTCCCAGCGGATCGGCAACGCCACGCGCAAGCTGGTCCTGTGGGGGCTCGCCGGACATGCGCACAAGAACGGCCGCCACGCGTGGGCGGGCGTGGACACCCTGGCTGAGTACGCCGAGTGCGACAAGCGGACCGTCCGGCGGCACCTCTGCGCCCTGGAGGCAGAGGGGTGGATTCGGGAGGGGGACCAGAGCGTCATTCCCGCCTACATCCGGGCCGACCAGCGACCAATCGCCTTCGACCTCGCCATGGACCACGCGACCCGCGAGAAGTGGAGGACACAAGCCGCCGCCGGCCGCGCTACGGACTCTCGCCGCGCGCGCGCCGCCCGTGCCGGAGCTGAGGGCGGGCGTCGCAGCGCCGCAGCGCGGTGGAGCGAGGGCCAGGCGGACGAGCAGGTGGAGGCCGGCGGGGCACCCGACATCGGACGGGGTGACGATTTGTCACCCGGTGAAGAGACGCCACGGGGTGACAACACAGGCCCCGACGGGGTGACACCCGGGGCAGAGCGGGGTGACAGAGCTGTGTCACCCAAACCAAAGGATGAACCAACACCTGAACCAGTCGGTCAGTCGGACGGGCGCGCGAGGCGCGACGTCGAAGCGATGGACGAGCAGGAGTTCGTCGGGTACGTCGTTTCCCTCGCCAACCTCGGGATGCAGCACGGCGCGGTCGGCGAGGCGTTCAACCGCCTGGTCCACACCAACCCGCTCCACCGGGACGCGGTGGAGCGCTGGCGGCGCGGCGAGATCTTCGGCGAAGGCGCGGAGAACGCACCGCCGCCGGAACCGGTCCCGCGGCAAGTGATCGCGGCGGCGGTCTACCGAGCGGCCAGGGCCTACCGGCCGACGCCCGAACGCCGGCAGATCGACCGCATGTCGTACTTCACCCCCGTCGTCCGCCAGGAAGCCGAACGCCACCGAACCCGCAACCTGGATCCGCCGCCCCATGCCGGACACGACGACAGCGCCTCAGGCCGCCGCCCATCCCCCCGCCGGACAGCACCCGCCGGCCGGCCCGGCGCGCCGGGAGCCCGCACGTACTCCGATGCGGCGTGACCAGCCGCCACAGCCCCTCGGCGAGGTGTTCGGCGGCTTCGCGGACGCCTACGCCCTCTGCACTCGCTGCTGGGAGCGGTCCGGCTCCACCGAGGGTGCGGCGGTGCGCCGGGTCTCGCCTGAACTGGCCGAGGAGGGCAGCCCGGCCCCGCCGCCATGGTGGTTCCCGGTCGGCGTCCTCTGGAGCAACGGCCGCATGATGGGCGCGGTGCCGGAACTCTGCCCCCAGTGCCACCGGCGAGAGTGCGAGCAGGCGGCGGCGGCTTCCGCAGCTCTCGACAGCGACCAGACGCCTCGCCCCACCCCCTCGCGCTTCGAGCGGTGCGAAGCGGCGGGCGGCAACCCCTGGAACTTCAAGGCCACCTTCGCCGACCTCCAGCCCCGACCCGGACAGGAGCGCGCCTACGCCGTATCGCGCGAGTTCTCGAAGGCGGATCGCAACGACCGCTACACCGCCGGAACCCGCAGCGTGCTGCTCTGGGGCGAGTTCGGACGCGGCAAGACGGTGATCGGCCACTGCGTGCTCTACGACCTGCTGGAGAAGGGCGTGGCCCCTGGAACGGGCGTGCTGTACGACGACTGGGACACATTCCGCTACGAGGTGCGCGCCACCTACGACGCGAAGCTGCCCACGTGGCCGTTGATCCGTCGCCGTGTAGAGGCCGACGACTGGATCTGCGACGACTTCCTGGGCGGCAAGGTGAGCCCGGCGGCGTTCGAACTTGCCGCCCTCATCCTGAACCGCCGCGAAGGCCGGCGCGTCTGGCTGTCGACCAATGAAGACCCCGCGCGGTTGGAGGCGAACTATGCGGAGCACGTCTTCGGCCTGAGTGTGGGCCGCGTGGCCTCGCGGCTGGCCGCCTTCCGTGTGGTTCAGGTGGGCGGCGACGCGGACCTGCGCGGCGTGAGGTTCTGACCCATGCCCCTTACGCCGAACCAGAAGGCCTCCATTCGCAACGCCGTCGCGGACCTGGCCGGACACCCTTTGAACGACGACGAGGTAGAGATGGTGGACGCCGCCGCCTCCCTCGCGGACCGCCTGGCGACCACGCCGCGCGCGGACGCGGACCCGGCGCAGCTCACGCTCGCGATCCGGGCGCCGTTCCGCATCTGCCCGGAGTGCGCGGGGACCAGGAAGCGGCCCTATGGGGCGTGCCGGACCTGCACGGAGGCGACATGAGCGAGAGACCGATGCTTCGCATCCTCAGTCTCGGTGCCGGCGTCCAGTCGTCCACGCTGCTGCTGATGGCGGCGGCAGGCGAGTTGGAGCACGTCCCCGACGCGGCGATCTTCGCCGACACCGGCTGGGAGCCGCGCGCTGTGTATGAGTGGCTGGACTGGCTGGAGGAGCAGGTGCGCGGGGTGATCCCCATCTACCGCGTGTCGCGTGGGACGGACGCGCGCGGCAACGGCTCGATCCGCGACAGCTACTACATCGCGCAGAACACCGGCAAGCGCTACGTGCAATTGCCGGTGTTCGTGAAGGTCCCCGTTACGCGCATGATGCTGCCTGACGGCCGAGATCTGGAAGACGCTGTCGCAGAGGTGCGTGGTTGGAGCGAGAAGACGTTCCAGAAGATCCGCGACAGCGTGAAGGCGGAGCGGCGTGGGGCGGGTGTGACGATCATAGATCTGCACACAGGCTCGCACATCTTTACCCGAGACTTGCGCGCGCGGTTGGCTACCACTCTGTGGGAGATCCGCCGCCTCCGCCGCGCCGCCGGGCAGCGCGTGGTGGGCTACACGAAGGGGATGGCGCGCCGTCAATGCACGAAGGAGTTCAAGATAGAGCCCATCACCCGCAAGGTTCGCGAGCTGGTGGGGCTCCGGCCGGGACAGCCCGGACCGCGCCGGATCGTAGCAGAGCAGTGGATGGGTATCAGCCTGGACGAAGCCGTCCGGATGAAGGACAGCCGTATCCGCTGGCTTCAGCACCGCTACCCGTTGATCGATCTGCGCTGGACCCGCCGCGACTGCCTCCAGTGGTGGGAGTCGCGCGGACTTCCCACGCCGCCCAAGAGCGCTTGTATCGGCTGCCCGTACACGGACGACGCCCGCTGGCGCCACATGAAGGAGACCGCGCCAGCCGAGTTCGCGGAAGCCGTGGAGTTCGACCGCATCATCCGGCACGGCGGCGGCCGTGGCACCCTCAGGGGTGAGAACTATCTGCATTCATCTCTGCTGCCGCTTGATGAGGTGGACTTCTCCACCGCCGAGGAACGCGGCCAGGGCAGCCTCTTCGACGGCTTCGCGAACGAGTGCGAGGGGATGTGCGGCGTATGACCCCCGACGCCTTCGCCTCGCTTTACACCCACTACCACCGCCGGGTCGTGGCCGCCTGCTTCACCTACGGACGCCGCCGACCCCGCGCAGCTCACGCTCGCGATCCGGGCGCCGTTCCGCATCTGCCCGGAGTGCGCGGGGACCAGGAAGCGGCCCTATGGGGCGTGCCGGACCTGCACGGAGGCGACATGATCCACCTCGTGAAACTCTCAGGCGGGGCGGCCAGCGCCGTCACGGCGGACCTCGTCCGCATGGAGACCGGCGCCGCGCCGGAGTGCCTGTTCACCGACACGCTCATCGAAGACAACGACCTGTACCGCTTCCTGCTGGAGTGGTGCGGCTACCTCTACGGCGTGGACGTGTCGGACCTGGTGCCGCTCGCGCTCACGTTGCCGCAGGTGTGGGAGGACGAGCCAGGTCGCAAGGCGGCGCTCGCTCACCTGCGCATGCGGGCCAGCGCCCGACTGCCGCAACTGCACTGGCTGGCCGACGGGCGCCACCCCTTCGAAGTGTTCTTCGAGGAAGGCCGGATGGGTGGCGGAGCCCGGCAGGCGGGCCCGTGCAGCCGCATCCTGAAGCGGGCGCTCTCGGATGACTACGTCGCGGCGCGGTGGAGCCCGGAGGCGGTTCGGTTGTACGTCGGGCTGGCTCACTCCGAGGGCCACCGCTTCCACGGCGGGCGCGGGCGAGGTGGAATCCGCAGGCTCTTCCTGCCGTGGCTGGTCTATTCCCCACTAGTGGACCGTCCCGACCTCGACAGACCCGCGCTTCGGACCTGGATACGCGGTGTTGGCATCGCCACCCCGCGCCTCTACGCGCAGGGCTTCCCCACCAACAACTGTGGCGGCGCCTGCGTGAAGGCCGGACACGCCTGGTGGATTCACCTGCTGAACACCAACCGTCCGTACTTCCTCTGGTGGGCAGCGCTGGAGGACGCTTTCCGGCGGGCCACCGGCAAGGACGTGTCGATCCTGCGTGACCGGCGCGGTGGCCGCACCCGCCCGCTCACCCTCTATCGCCTGCTGCAGCTGGTCGAGGCGCAGACCGACCTAACGGAACTGCTCATCGCGTCTGACACCGGCTGCGGCGGCTCCTGCATGCTGCCAGCGACGTGGGGCCGAAGGAGGAAGGCCGCATGAGCCCCGACGCCTTCGCCTCGCTCTACCGCCACTACCACCACCGCGTGCTGGTGGCCTGCCGCTACTACCTGCGCGACCGCACCGAAGCCGAAGACCTCGCGCAGCAGGTGTTCATCTGCTGGTGGCGGACCCTCACGACCACCGAGGTCAAGCATCCCGAAGCCCTGCTCTTCGGCATCGTCCGCCAGCGCGCCCGTAACTGGAAGCGCGACCGGATCCGCCGCTGCCAGTTGCAGGACGCCTACGCGCTCGCGCTCACCTGGGAGAGTGACCCTCGCGAAGCCACGGCCGAAGCGGACGCGGACCTGCGCGAGCGGGTGGAAGCGAGCCTCCCGCACCTCACCGCGCCGCAACAGCAGGTCGTCCGTCTGAGCCTCGACGGCGTCGGCAGCAAGGAAATCGGCCGCCGGATGCATCTGCGCGACAAGCAAATGATCGGGCACCGCGACCGGGCCTGCGTGAAGCTCGCCGCGCTCCTGGCCGGGCCGGCGAAACCGATCCGCGGGAGTCCGCGACAGCGGGCCCCCATCCTCCAGCACCACGCTTCCGCAGTGCGCCACCGGCACCCCGAATGGACGTACGCGCAGGTAGCGTGCGAGGTCGTGCGCGCCACGGGCTACTCCCCGAGCCGGCAGACGTTCGCGGCCTGCGGGCCCAGCCAGAACGATCCTCAGGGAAAGACCCCATGAGCCGAGTCGCAACTCTTGAGGACGTCCGCACCGACGTGCCCTGCCCGACGTGCGGGTGGGAGTGGAACGTCACGGCGGCGCCTGGCATGCTCGGCCACTGGGCCGTGCGCCACACCTGTGAGCGCGACGGGACTAGCAACAGCACAAAACAACGCTGCCGGTGGAGGCACTGGGTTGCGGTTTACTACGCGCGGCTGTCGACAGGTGGGATCGAAGTGTTACTCAGGGGCTATACCTACGACCGCGGCAAGACCCTGAGCGCGTTCGCGGAAGCGCTAAGGTCGATCCAAGGTTTTTGCGAACGCGACGACAATAGCATCGGCCTTCCCCCAATCAACGAGGACGAGGTCACCACGATGATCGCCATTGCGGAAGCGCAACAACGCGCAGCGGCAGGCACGAAAGGAGGCGCGAGTCGGCTGGTGCCCGACGCCGCGAAGCGTCTCTTCCCACCGCTCCAACCGAACCCAGCAGTTGTAACGGGACGATGCAGCGCGGGTCCTTCCGGCGTCGGAGGCTCGCGGGTAACGCGCGACCGCTCCACATCTCTAGATACAGGCGGGGGGAGTCACTCCCCCCTGCGCCGCTCCGGAGGCTGAGAGATGCCGTCCGGTTTCGGGCTGATGAAGGTCAAGCCCTACGCAATGCGGCGGGAAGAACTTGGCCTCGTAGGCTTCACCCCGAAGGCCGTCCGAGACGCATTGAAACGCTTTGATGTGGGCCGGGATAGCGACGGTTGCTTTGATGCGGATTTGCTGCACCGATTGTGGCAGGAAGAAATTGCCGAGCGGGGGGCGGACGTGAGTCGCTCCCGCCGACCAGAGCAGGGGGGAGTGGAGGGGGGGGAGTGGGGGGAGCGAGAGGGCGCACCCGCGGCCAACGCCGAACCGCTCGACACCTCTCCCGGCGAGCTGCCCGCTGACTGGCGCGAAATCAAGGCGAAGGACAAAGGGCGCTTCCAGGCACTCAAGGAGTGGTTCCTCGCCGGGAAGCACAGGCTGGACTTCGAGGAGCGGTTGGGACAGCTGGTCGCGCTCGACTTCCACGTGGAGAAACTAGAGGCGCTCGCCTACGCCGTGCGCGAGGTCTTGAACCAGGTGCCGGGCAAGTACGCCCCCCGCATGGCCGGCGTCCAGCAGGATTTCCGCGCGAGCATCGAGGATCTACGCAACCGCCTCGCCGACGACCCGTCGCGCATGGGAGTGCTGGAGCAGGTGGTCGCCCTGGACAGCGACGCGACCACCCGCGCGCAGGCGATTCTGGATGATGCGATCGACGAAGTGCTCTCCGCTCTTGCCAACGTAGCCGAAAGCGCCGAATCGGATGCCGAGCACGACGCACCCTAGCGCGATCCTCAACTGGCGGCGCCGCTTCACCGCCACGGTGCGCGAGGCGTTCCGGCCCAAGCCGCGCTTCAGCGCCACCGAGTGGGCGGAGAAGAACAGGAAGCTCTCCGTGCTGAATAGCTCGGAGCCCGGGCGGTACCGCATGCGGCGCACACCGTACTTTCGCGAAGTGCTGGACGCGGTGTCCGACCCCACCGTGCAGCGCGTCGTGGTGATGAAGTCGGCCCGTGTCGGGTATACTCAAGGGGTGCTGGAGAACGCCATCGGGTACCACATCGACCAGGACCCGTGCTCGGTCTTGATGGTGCAGCCGACCCTGGAGGATGCCGAGAAGTGGTCGAAGGAAAACCTGGCGCCGCTGATCGACGAGACGCCGGCGGTCCGCGCGAAGATCGGTGAAACGAAGTGGAAGGACCCCGACCAGACCATCCTCTCGAAGCGCTACCCGGGCGGCATCCTTCGGATCGTAGGTGCCACCAGCCCGCGCGGCTTCCGGCGCTTCGACTGCCGCGAGGTCTACTTCGATGAGGTGGACGGCTACCCGCTCTCCGCCGAGAACGAAGGCGACCCGATCACCTTGGGCGAGAAGCGCGCGCGCAACCACTGGAACAAGAAGTTCTTCTATGGCTCGACGCCCAAGGAGAAGGCTACCAGCCGTATCCTGAAGCTATGGAACCTCTCGGACCAGCGCCGGTGGTACGTGCGCTGTCCTCATTGCGGGCACGAACAGGTGCTCCGCTTCGGGGGGCGGGAGCAGCCGTTCGGGCTCAAGTGGGAGACGGATGACTTTGACGGGGTGAAGAGGGTGGTGCCCGGTTCCGTTATCTACCTGTGCGCAGGCGGCGCGTGCGTGATCGACGAGCGCTACAAGGTGTCGATGGTTGAGGGCGGGCGCTGGATCGCGGAGAAGCCCGGCCGCAGCGGCGTGCGTGGGTACCACATCAGCGCGCTTTATTCACTCGTTGATCCAGGCGGCTGGGAGGGGATCGCGCAGGAGTGGCTCGACGCGCAGGGAGATTGGGAAGCGCTCAAGGGCTTCATCAACACGGTGCTGGGTGAGTGTTGGGAGCAGCCGGGGACGTCGATCACCGCGGAGGGGCTGGAGGCCCGGGCCGAGCGGTGGCTGACTCCATCGGGCGGGCGCATCGAGGTCCCGCACGGCGTGGGGCTTCTGACGGCCGGCGTGGACGTGCAGCCCGACCGCATCGAGCTTCTGGTGAAGGGGTGGGGGGCGAGGGAGGAGAGCTGGAACATTCTGCACGATCGCATCTACGGCGATCCCACCCAGCCGGCGGTGTGGGAGGCACTGGAGGCGTTCCGGATGCGCATCTGGCGCCACGCCTCTGGCGCGCCCCTGCGCGTCGCGCTGATGTGCGTGGACTCCGGGTACCTGAAGAACGAGGTATACCGGTACGTGGCGTCCCGACAGGACGGGCCGGTGCCGGTGCGGGCCACCAAGGGGGGGAAGACGGAGCAGGCGGAACCCTACAAGATGTCGAAGGGCAAGAACGAGCAGGGCGTGCAGCTGGTGCTGGTCGGGACGGTGCCCATGAAGGATACCTTGTTCCAGCGCCTTCGGACCGAGCCGCGTGGCGACCAGGCCGCGGCCGGGTTCTTCCCCGACGGCTACATTCACTTCCGTGCCGCGGACCCCGAGTGGCACAATGGCGCCGACAGCGAGTACTTCGCCCAGTTCGGCCGCGAGCGGCGGGTCTGGAGGGAGGGCCGGTTCATGTACGTGAACGAGTCCCGGCGGCCGAATGAAGCGATCGACCTCGAAGTGGGAAACCTGGTCGCACTGCACCTGCGGCTCCCCAAGGCGACACGCAGGACGCAGCTCGCGCAGTTCGCGGAGGCGCTGTCCCGGTGGACGCCTCCAGGCGCCGCCGCTGCGCTCGCTGGAGGCGGGACCCACCGTCCACGCGGCGGCGTGAGGGTGATCGCGCCGGGCAAACGACTGTGATCACTCTTGCGGAGGTGGACGCGACCCTGTAGTTTCTTTGCCCATGCAGTAGGCGCGCCCTGAGCGCACCCGACCCGGTGGGGGTCCGAGCCGATGTTTCGGCTTGGGCCCCCGCTTCGTTTTGCCCCCCTGCATCCTTCAAAGTGGCAACTCGCGAGGAAGCCCTGGCCGTCGCGGAAACTCAGCTCGCAGAAGTGCGGGCTGCGATCAGCCGCGTTCTCCACGGCGGACAGTCGCGCACGGTGAACGACCGCCAGCGGGTAGAGACCGAACTGCGCGACCTCCGCGCGTACGAGCGGGACCTGAAGGCGGAGATCGCGCGGCTGTCCGGCGGGAGTTCGGGGCTGCGGTTCTTCAAGGTGGTGCCGCAGTGAACCGCGCCGCGCCCACGCGCCGCACACTCGCGATCGCCGCACTGTCCGGCTACGCGGAGTCGCTGGGTCACCGGGGCGCGAGTCTCTCCGAGCGCGCGCTGCGCTCCTGGGAGACGGCGTCGGGTAGCGCCGACAGCCTCGCGCTGCGCGACCTGCCGACGCTGCGGGACCGCTCGGCGGACCTGGTCCGCAACGAGCCGCTGGCCGCGGGGGCGGTGCAGACGCAGGTCGACAGCGTCGTGGGGACCGGGCTGCGGCTTCGCGCCACCCCGCGCCGGGGGCCGCTGGGGCTCTCTCGCGTCGAGGCGGAGGCGTGGGCGGACGAGGTAGAGACGCTTTGGGACGCGGTGAAGAACCATCTCGACATCGAGCGCGTCTCCTCCTGGCGGCAGCTTCTGGAGATGACCTTCATCGGCACCGTGGTGCGCGGCGATCTCCTGACCATCCGGCGGTACCGCAAGCGCGCGGGCGACGCACTGGGACTCAAGCTGCAGCAGGTGGAGCCGGGCCGGATCTCGAACCCGCGAGGGGCGTGGGATACGGACTCGCTGCGCGCGGGTGTGGAGAAGGACGCCGACGGTGCGGCGGTGGCCTACCACGTGGCGGACCGCCACCCGAACGACTGCCTGGCACGGCGCGCCGGCCCGACGACGTGGACGCGCGTGCCGGCGTTCGGACCCCAGAGCGGCGAGCCGCTGGCGCTCCTTCACCTGCGCCGGCGCGACCTGGGGCAGACCCGGGGGACGCCCCTCTTCGCCCCGGTGATCGCGCTGTTCCGCCGCTTCGGGATCTTCAACGACGCGTACGTGGAGGCCTGCATCGTCAACACCATGCTGGCCGTCCTCATCACCACGCCGGACGACGGCTTCACCGACCCGATGTCGCTCACGGCCGAGAGCGCGGACGCGGCGGCAGCGGGTGAGATCGCCGAAGACGAAGTGAAGCTGGGCTCCGGCACCATCGCCACGCTTCCCCACGGAAGCTCCGCCACCATCGTAGACCCCAAGCGCCCGAACGACGCGTACGGCGCGTTCGTAGACACGATCCTGATGCAGGTGGGGGCGGCGCTGGGGCTGCCGTTCGAGGTGCTCACGCGGCGGTTCCAGTCGAGCTACTCCGCCGCGCGCGCGGCGCTCCTGGAGGCGTGGCGGACCTTCTATGGCTGGCGCGAGTGGCTGTCCGAATCGCTCTGCGCGCCGGTCTACGGATGGGTGGTCGCGGAAGCGGTCTCGACGGGACTGCTGGAAGCCCCGGGGTTCTTCGACTCCCCGCTCACCCGCGCGGCGTGGCTCGCTCACGAGTGGATCGGCGACGCGCCGGGCCAGCTGGACGAGCTCAAGGAGGCCCGCGCGGCCGAGATACGGCTTTCGCTGGGGATCACCACGCTGCAGGAGGAGACGGCGTCGATGACCGGTGGCGACTGGAGCCGCAACCACGAGCAGCGCGCGGAGGAAGTGCGCCGCCGCCGTGAGGACGGCCTGGAGGGGCCGTCCGCAGAGAGCCTCGCCGAGGCCGACGCCATGATCGAGCGCGCGAATGCACAGGAGGCTGGGACATGAGCGGCCGCACGGTCCCGCGCCGCCTGGCCGCCGCCTTCATGGTGGCGCAGTGGGCGATGCAGCGCGAATGGCTGGAGGCGATGCGGCCCGTGGCCGAGCAGATCGGCGGGCGGGACCTGAGCGCGGCGCAGCTGCGCGAGGAGCTCCGCGCCGCGCTGGAGCCGTTCCGCAAGGACGCGGTGGCGGTCGAGTGGGGCCAGCCCGTCGACGGGGCGCCGCGCGCGAGCGTGCGGGGCGGCGTCGCGGTGCTCCGGATCGTCGGCCCGATGTTCCACTACGCGGACGAGTTCACCGACGTTTGCGGCTGCACGGCGTACGACGCGCTTGCTCGCGATGTGGCGGCGGTGCGGGCCGCGTACCGCGCAGGTGTGGTGGGCGCGGCCGTGGGCTACTTCGACACGCCCGGCGGCGAGTTCGGCGGCTGCGGGGAGGCGGCGGACCTGGTCCGGTCCCTCGCGGCCGAGATGCCTACCGTGGCGTACGCGTCCGACCTGTGCTGCTCCGCCGGGTTCTGGCTCGCGAGCGCGTTCGGTGAGCGCGTGGGGGCGGACGCTTCCATGTGGGGCTCGCTGGGCGTGGTGAGCTCCTACGTCGACAGTTCCGAGCGAGACGCGAAGGCCGGGGTTCGCAGGTTCGAGATCGTCTCCTCGCAGAGCCCCGACAAGCGCGCCAACCCCGCAGAGGATGAAGGGCGCGCGCGGCACCAGGCGCTGGTGGACTCGCTGGCCGACGTCTTCATCGACCACGTCGCCCGCAACATGAACGTGCCGCGCGCCCGGGTGCTCTCGGACTTCGGCCGTGGGGGCGTCCTGGTCGGACAGCAGGCGGTCGCCGCGGGAATGATCGACCGGCTCGGCTCCTTCGAGGGGCTGATCGCGGAGCTTTCGGACAAGTACGGCCCCGGTTCCCGGGGCACGCCCGCCGCCGGCGGGTTCACCCTCTCCCAGGAGCGCACGATGCGCCAGGAGCCCATGTCCGGCAGCGAAGAGCAGCCGGGGCCCATCACCGCCGACTCGCTGCGCCAGGCCCACCCGCAGGCGGTGGCGGAGCTCGAGACGGCCGCCGCCGCGCGGGAGCGCGAGCGGATCCGCGCGGTTCTCGCCGAAGCGACCACCGAGGACGAGCGCGCCGCGGTGGCGCCGCTCATCGAGGACCCGCAGGCCACCGCCGGGGACGCGGCGCGCGCCATCCTCGCCGCCGCCCGCAAGGCAGGCTCGACGGCCGGTGCCAGGGCGAAGGCCTTCCACGACGCCGTGCGGGCGGACGAGGTCGCGCTGGACGCGCCCGCTCCCAACGCCGCCACCGCGGGGGCGTCCGCCACCGACGCCGCGCAGGTGCTGCAGATCCTGAACGCCGGCAAGCTGCCGGCGCCCTCGCCGAACTGACGGGCGCGCAGCGCGCGCCGCTTCTTCCCACTTCGCGGAGAGACCAGCCGTGAGCTTCGACCTGAACCCCAAGTTCGCGACGGAGGGCACCTACACGCCCGACAACCTGATCGCGGACGGCTGCCCCCACGCGGACACGGTGACCGTGAAGAGCGGTCAGAACGTCGTCCGCGGCACGGTGATGGGCAAGTGCACCAAGGACACCGTGGGTGTCGCAACCGCGGGCGCGAACACCGGCAACGGCACCGCGTCGGCCGTGACGCTGGGCGCCAAGGCGCAGGCGGGCACCTACACGCTGCGCTGCGTGACGGCGGCGAGCAACGCCGGCACCTTCGCGGTGTTCGCCCCCAACGGCGAGCGCCTGGCGGACCTGACGGTGGGCGTCGCCTACACCGGCGGCCACATCAACCTCACGATCTCCGACGGCGCCACCGACTTCGTGGTGGGCGACACCTTCACGGTCGCCGTCTCCGGCTCCGGCAAGTGGATCAAGTCTCTGGCAGCGGCGGTGGACGGCTCCCAGGACGGGACTGGCATCCTGGCGCACGACTGCGACGCCTCGGCCGGCGACAAGCTCGCGCCGATCTACACCGGCGGGCCGGCCGAGATCAACCAGCGCGCGCTCACCTTCGGGACCGGCCACACGGCCGGGACGGTTAAGGACACGCTGGCGGCGCGCGGACTCTACCTGCGCAGCAGCGTCAAGGCCTGACGCCCGCCTCCACTCACGACGACCACCAACAGGAAAGGTCCGACCCATGGCCGACACGTACACCACCCGGGTGCTGATCGGGGTGGTCGAGAGCCGCGAAGGCGGCAAGCTCCAGACGTTCTTCCGCAATTTCTTCCCCTTCCGCGTGCAGAGCGACCGGGAGGAGATCCTCTTCGACGTGGTGGACAAGAAGAAGCGCCTGGCGCCCTTCGTCTCGCCGCTGGTCAAGGGCAAGATCATGGAGGCGTGGGGCTACGTGACCCGCGTCTTCAAGCCCGCGTACCTGAAGCCGAAGGGGGTCGTGCGGCCCACCGACGCGATCAAGCGCCTCGCGGGCGAGAAGCTGAACGGCGAGATGAGCATGGCGGAGCGCCGGAACATCCACATCCGGAACCACCTGTTCGAGCAGGACGACGCCTGCGACAACCGCGAGGAGGTGATGTGCGCGGAGGCGCTGCGGCTCGGGCAAGTCACCGTTTCGGGAGACGGCTACCCCACCCAAGTGATCAGCTTCGGGCGCAACTCCGCGCACCGGATCGTCCTCTCCGGCGCCGACTTGTGGAGCGCGTCGACCGCCACGCCCAACGACGACCTGGAGGAGTGGGCGGAGCTGGTGCGCGACAACGGCGACGGCGCGGTGGTCACCGACTGGATCATGGGGACGCGCGCCTTCAAGGCGTACAAGAACTGGCTCAAGGACAACGAGCCGGACCTGCTCAAGATCCTGCTCAACGCCCAGAACCGGGGCCAGACCACCTCGCTGCAGATGGGCCCGCAGGCGGCGCGCAAGATCGTCAACCAGGGAACGGTCGGTGAGTTCCAGTTCTGGACGTACAGCGACACCTACCAGGACGAGGACGGCGTCACGCAGCAGGTGTTCCCGAAGGAGGAGGTGCTGGGCGTCTCCATGGACGTGGAGGGCACCATCTGCTACGGCGCCATCATGGACGCCGACGCCGGGGAGAGCGGGCTCGCGGTGATGGAGCGCTTCCCGAAGAACTGGAAGGAGGCTGACCCGTCGGCAGAGTACGTCATGACGCAGTCGGCCCCGCTCGCGGTGCCGCTGCGTCCCAACGCCACCGTGAGCGCCGTGGTGCTGGCGTAACCCCCCCGGCCTCGCGCGGAGGAGTCGAAGAACCCGGGCGGGGCCGTACCCCGCCCCTCTCCAAACGATCAACCTCTCACCACTACAGGTGATCCCGATGGCGGACGACGTGAAGATGGTGAACGTGATCCCGCTCGTGCAGGTGCGCTACACGCCGCCCGGCGGCAGCCGCGGCACCTACCTGCCGGGCACGAAGGAGAAGCCCGCCGAGGCCTTCCCGATGGAGGAGGGCGAGGCGCTCAGGCTGGCCCGGATGAAGCCGCCCGCCGTGGAGATCGTGCCGTCGGCCACGTCGGCGGACCAGCCGCAGCACCCGGCGGCGACCGTCCCGCCGACGCGCGCGGAGCTGGAGCAGGGGGCGAAGGCGCTCGGGATCGACCTCGGCTCCATCGTCGGCACGGGCAGGAACGGCGCGCTGAAGAACGCCGACATCGCCGCCGCCATCGCCGCGCGGCGCCACGAGCTGGAGGCGGACGTGGACGACGATCCGGGCGGGCGCATCCCCGGCCTGGTGACCGAGTAGTCCGCTCACCGCCGCCGCCCCCGTGTTCACCCCTCAGGAGGTGGAGACAGATCTCCGGCTGACCGGAGGCAAGCCCGTGCTCTATGGGCACCGGCCGTTCACGGTGGACGGCGCCACCGACCGGGTACTCACCGCCGGCCACGGCTTCCCGGCGGGGCTGCGGCTGGAGTTCGTGGGCGGGGCGCCGGGCGGGCTGGCGACGGGCACCGGCTACTACGTGCTCGCCCCCAACCCGCAGGGGTTCCAGGTGGCCGCAACGGCGGGCGGCGCGGCCGTGGACCTCGTCGGCGCGGCCCCCGCCGGCAGCCAGGTGGCGCTCTCCACCTGGGGCCACTGGGACGTCGACCGGCAGGAAGACACCTTCGAAGGCGAGCGCGCGGTTCACGGGGAGCCGGCCGGGCTGGTGCGGGTGGCGACCGGGATGGTGTCACGGGTCCACCTGCGGGCGCGCGCCGCGCTCTTCTTCAACGGCGTGCGGTACGTCATCCTCGCCGCGACGCCGGTGGGAGACGGGGAGGAGACGGAGATCGTGGTGGGCAAGGGCAGCTAGTTTCCCTGCGGAAACAACGACCCCGTGCAGATTCCAGCGAGCATCCTCGAACGCGTGCTGCAGGCGGCGGAGGGCCGCCTCGGCGAATCCTCCGCCACGACCCCGGCCGGGGTGACGTACGAGCGGCCGGCGGCGCTGGTGTGCCGCTCCCCGCTGGCGCCGGGGGAGCCGGGAGAGCTGCCCCGCATGGCGGTGGTCCTGGCGCAGCCGCCGGAGAAGCTCGGGGAGACAGGGGAGCTCAGGGCGCCGGGGTCGGTGACAAGCGAGGTGTTCGCCGCCGTGGTCTGCCAGGTCGAGGGCAGCAACGAGAGCGGGGCGCCTGGGCTCGACACGTTGCTGGACCCTCTCCGCTCATGGGCGATCATCGCCTTGCTCTACGACTGGACCGAGCCCCGGCCGTTCGGGGGGCTGGTGGAGCGGGCGGAGTACGTCGGTGCCCGGTGGGACCGCGACCAGGCGGGCGTGCCCTTCGGCGAGGTGATGCTTTTCTTCCGCTTCCAGCTCGCGACCGATGCGGCGGACCCGACGACACTCTCACCCGTGGCATGAGGGCCCACTGATGCTGATCGAGCTCCTGTCGGAAGTCATGAACCGCTTCGGACGCTTCCCGGTGACAAACCCTCCCACGCGCGTAGACTGGCCGGCTGACGTCGCCCAGCCTCTGCTGGACGTCAAGGCTGCGCGGCCGGTCGAGCCACCGCGCCGCCGGGCGAAAGGGGCTCAGCCGTGAAGACGACGCCCATTCGCCACGTCGTTGTCGGCGGACGCGACGTCTCGCAGCACATGAGCGCGGGTTTCCTGCGCAGGTGGACGAAGCCGAACGGCTTCGTGTACTCCGAGCTTCACCTGCGGTGGCGCCGCGACGCAGAATCGGCAGCGCTTGCGGGCGACCTTTGGTGGTCCATCAGGGAGAGCGGCGCGCCCTGCGAGGCTGAGATCCGCGAGCGGTGCGGGCCCGTGGGTCCCACCAACTGCGGCTGGCGAGCGGCGTTCGTCCTGCGCGACGACCCGCCCACTGAGCCACAGGACGTGCTGGTGCTCGTCCAGGCCACCGCACTGGAGGAGATCCGCGCATGATCTTCAAGACCGGTCGCCTGTTCGTGGGCGGCTACGACCTGACCAACGGCCTGCAGCGGATCTCGCTGGGTGCCACACTGGACGAGAAGGAGACCAGCCACGCCGGCAGCGCCGGAATGCGGCAGTCCGATGCGGGGATCGAGCAGGCGGAGTTCTCCTGCGGGCTCCTCTATTCCGACAACAACGTCGACGCCCCAGGCGATGCGCTGTTCGCGCTTCAGGGCGACGCTGGCGTGCCGCTCGCCTTCGCGCTCGGCTCCGCCGCCGCCGGAGACCTCGCGTGGCTGTTCCTGTCCACTGCGTTCCGCGCTCCGAAAGACCTGCGCGTAGGTGAGCCGGCGACGATCACGGCGGAAGGACGGAGCAGCTCGGGGCCGCTGGTGCGGGGGCGGGTGATGCTGAACCTCACGCGGAGCGTGACCGGCGCAACCAACAACGGAACGGCCGTGAACCTGGGGGCCGCGCTCTCCAGTCAGCGGGTCTACCTGGTCGTCCATGTCGGCGCCGCCTCGGCCGCGCTCGCCACCACGTTCAAGCTCCAGAGCGCGCCGGCGTCCAACTTCGCCTCGCCCACCGACCGCGTCACCCTCACTCCGGCCGGCCCGAACGGCGCCGCCTGGGGCTCGCTCGCTGGGCCGGTGACCGACACCTGGTGGCGCGTGGTGGACACCGTCACCGGCAGCGCGCCCACGGTGCCCCTCTTCGTCGCGGCAGGCATCCGCTGACACACCCCTCCCTCCCTCAGCACCGGATGGCAACCGATGATCCTCAAGAACCCGTACGTAAGCGTGACGACCTCCGGCCCCACGACGGTCGACCTCTCCGCGTACGTCCAGCAGATCTCCGGCGGTCCGGAGTTCGACGAGGTGGACACCACCGTGGGCAACGCGGCCGGCACGAAGTCGAGCGAGGCGGGCATGGAGTCCGGCTCGCTGGAGGTCACCTGCCTCCAGGCCTTCGGCACGGGCACCCCGGACGCGGTGAACGCCGCGGCATACGAGGACGCCCGCAACGGTCTCAACGTGACCGTGGAGTTCCGGGCGGTGAACGCCAGCCGGTCGGCCACCAACCCCGGCTGGAGCGCGGCCTACAAGTGCTTCGTCTACAAGCCGGTGGACACGCAGGTGGGCCAGGCGATCACCACCGTGCTCCGCTTCGTGAAGCAGGGTGCGCTGAGCAAGCTCACGTCGTAAACGGAGGGACGAACGATGCCCAGGAAGGAGGTCGCCCCGGCCGCGCCCGTGCCGTCGCTGGCGGAGCGGGCCCGGGCGCGGGTCGCGGCCAAGCGGGCCGAAGCACGGCCGGTCGGGGCCACCAGCGAGTGGCACTACGTGCCGGAGCTGGAAGGCGAGGTGGAGGTGCGCGGCGGTTCGGGGGTCACCCGCTCGGCCGTACTGATCGACGTCGCCGCGTCGGAGCCGGAACACGAGCAAACCGTCGCTCTCCTTTCCGCGATCAAGCACACTACTCGCGACCCTGAGACCGGGGCGCTCGTGTTCGCGGGGATGAGCATGGACGACCTCGCCGCGCTCGACTTCGAGACGCAGTGCATCCTCGGACCGCCGGCACTGCGGGCGGCGGGACTGGGCGCGCGCGAGGGAAAAGGCGAGGCCCCGACCACTGGCTCTACTTCCGCATAGCCACCGAGCTCGGCGGGATGACCGTGGCGGAGCTCAAGCGGCGCATCACCGCAGAGGAAGCCGCCGACTGGGAGGAATGGTTCCTGGAGGAGCGGCGGCGGGTGGAGGAGGCGGCGGGGGGCGGGGCTGGCGGAGCCGGGGCGCCGTCGCTCGCGGACGTGGAGGATGGTTACGCCGAGCTGGACGCGCTGCTCAAGGCGGGCGGCCTCACCGAGGAGCAGCACCGCGAGGCGTGTGAGAACCTGAAGCGCAAGCGGGAGGTCTGGGCGGCAGCCGGCGTTAGCTGAAGAGCACCAGCAGAACCAGAACTGCCAGCACGACCCCAGCGGCAATCGTTCCCGCCGTGACCGGCTTTGCTGGGGGCGGGCCCTGGGTGCAACCGCAGGTCGGGCAGGTTGGCGCCGCAGAGTCGATCAGGGAGCGGCACTCGCGACACGGAACATCGTGAGTCATCGGGAGGTGGATACGGCGGGGGCGGAAGGGGTGGATTTCACGTACCTCGTCTTCGTGAAACTAATAGCAGGCCAATTCCGACCCCAAGCCCGATCAGAAGTCCTACGGCGAGCGCGAGTAGGAGTAGGGCGGTGATCATCTGCACTATCCTCCGGGCTTTTGAGTGTGCGGTTCTTACGGTAACGAGCGGGTCCGGCGTTCGTCAAACCCTTCGGCTGATCTCCGCTGATGGCATTGAAGTCCGAGCTGGCGACGCTGGCTGTCCGCATCGTCGGGGACAACGACGAGCTCCGTCGCGCGCTCAAGCGCAGCGAGGGCGACGTCCGCACGTTCGCCAAAGCCACGTCGGGTTTGCGGGATTCGTTCCTCGGCAACCTAGCCTCCGATGCGTTCCAGCGAGGCGCGCGCGAAATCATTGCCTTCGGCCAGAGCGCGGCTCGCGAGTTCCTGGAGGCGGAGCGGTTGGGGAAGATGCTCGGCAACGCAGTTGAAGGCGTTGGTCAGAACTTCGCGCGCTTGGAGCCCCATATCGACGGCGTCGTCTCGCAACTGGACCGCATGTCCGCTTTCGATGATGAGCAGATCACCGAGGCGCTCACCCGCATCATCGAGGTAACCGGAAACACGGAGACTGGACTTAGGCTTATCGGGCTCGCCGTAGACATTGCCGCCCGGCGTGGGGACGACCTGGCGCAAACCGGGGAGAAGCTCGCCCGCGCATGGAACGGTCAGACGCGGCCGTTGCGCGAGTACGGCGTCACCACGAAGGACGTCAACCAGGCATTCACTGAGCTGCGTGCCAACTTCGCCGGGGCGGCGGAGGCCGAGCTGCAGACCACGCCGGGCCGCATCAAGGAATTCGGAAACATCGTCAGTGATTTGAAAGAAGCACTTGCGGAGGTCGTCGCCACGTCGCCCGATGTGCGCCGCCTATTCACCGATGTTTACGACGGAGCTACCGGGGCTGCCAGCGGCGTGGGTGGTCTGACGGAGTCCCTTGGCGCTCTGCTCGACACCATCTTCGACCTGCCGCAGGTGTTCCGCAACGCTGGGTGGACGACGAACAACTGGGGATGGCTGGGGCTTCTGACTGACCCACATGCAGAGGACCGCCTCGACAAGGCCTTCAAGGACCGGCGCGCGCTCAACATGCGGCAGCGCGAGGCGCTCTCCGCAATCTCCCGGCAGACCAGCGTTGAGTCTCTGCGTGCGACCATGGAGGCGCTACGTCGAGAACAGGCGGCGGTGAGTTCCGTGGCAGAGCGCTACGGGGAGATCACAGATCTTCTCGGCGCTGCGAATCAGCGCATTCTTGCGCTTCAACGTCCTGCGCGGCCGGGAGGACGTCCGAACCAGCCGGGCGGCGGTGGGGGCGGCGGCGGTGGGCGCCAGCGCCCGGAGGAGCCCTTCGCCGACCTCCTCAAATCCGTCAGGGCCGAGCTTGAACACCTGAAGCTCCTCGAAGAGGCGGGCCACGCCAACCGCGACGCGCTGCGGCTGATGTGGGAGCAGGCGGCTCGCGTGAACGACCAGGTCCGAAAGCTTGGCGGTGAAGCTCCCGCCAACCTTCTGCGGGCAGCCGTGGATCTCCGCCGGTTCGTGGAGGAAGAGGCCCCGCGGCCGCTCGCCGAAATCTCACTTACCCGCGGGCTGGCCGATGACAAGGCGCTCCATGCGCGCGGCGGCGCCCTCATCGGACATCAGCAGGGGGCGCGCGACGCAGCCAAGATGCGCGCCCAAGCGGAGGAGTTCCGTCGCATGCGCGAAGAGGTGGAAGAGCAGATGGAGCGGCTCGGACCGATCATCGACATGGCCGGGTCTCACTTCAGCGATTGGGCGAGCGACGTCATCGAGAACAACCGCAAGGTCCTGAAGTCGTTCCGTGAGATGCTGACCGCCCTCACCGCGGACCTTGCCCGCTTCTTCATGAACCAGGCGGTCCAGCAGTTCGGGCAGATGATCCTGGGTGCGGTGGTCGGGGGTGCATCGCCCTCCTCCACGTCCTCCCGGCTACCCGCGATCCTTGCCCCCATTGATGGTGCGCGTGCGACGGGGGGCCCAGTCTCCGCCGGTGGCGCGTACCTGGTGGGCGAGCGCGGCCCGGAGCTCTTCCTGCCGGGTTCCTCAGGGAACATCATCCCAAACCACCGACTCTCTCGGGGTGGCGGTGGCCGTCCGGCGGCGGGCGGCGGCGTGGTCAACGTTCACGTCACCGTCAACCAGAACGTCCAGGCCTGGGACGCCAGGAGCGTGTCTCAGATGCTGGAAGGCTCGCGCGACGAGATCGCCATGCAGGTGGCCCGGGCGATCAACGGAAGCGGCGCGGTGCGCAAGGCCATCCGGGGAAACTGAAGCACAAGGAGGAGCCAGCGATGCTTCGCGATTTACTGAGGCGGCTGTTTCGCCGCCGCCCCGCCCCGCCGCCGCCGCAGGCGACAGCGACCGTGCGATTCGACGATGTGCCGTGGGACGCTGACCGCGTGGCCCGGTTCCTTGAGGAACACCGGGACGCGGTGGCGGCGGCGGTCGCGAAGTGTGCCCGCGCCGGCGGGCCCGAGCGCCCGCAACCCCCCACGTCCTGAACTGCCGTGCCCTCCTTCCCCCGCACCCTGCTCTCGCGCGAACAGTCGGCGCTGATCGACATGCCCGCCGGCTTTCTGTCGGTGGGGCACACCGGGGGCATCCAGGCCAGGACCGGCAACGCCGTGGGGCGCACCTGGAGCGAGGAGTGGGGGCCGCTCAAGCGGGGCCGGCCTGAGGTGGAGGCGCTGCTGGTCTTCATCGAGGAGGCCGCCGCGCGCCTCGTGGTCTTCGACATCGCACACCTGCTGACGCCGGGGTCGGGCCTGGCGAAGAACGGCGCGGCGGCGGTCGCTTCGGCCACGATCCTGGACGCGGGCCCCGGGAGCAATCAGGGCGCCACGATCACGCTTTCCGGACTGGGCCCCGCCGTCACGAACGCAATCCGCGCCGGCGATGCGCTGCGGATCGCGGGGCTCAACCCACTCTTCCGCTTCACCTCGGACCAGAGCAGCAACGGCGGCGGCGGCGCTACGGCCACGATCTCGCCGGCCCTGCCGGTCGGCTACACGGTGCCCAACGGCACCGTGGTCACGCTCTCCAACTGCACCCTGCGGGCGATGATCGCGGGCAAGCCGGAGATT
Organism: Longimicrobium sp.; assembly: GCA_036389795.1. Classification (NCBI taxonomy): domain Bacteria; kingdom Pseudomonadati; phylum Gemmatimonadota; class Longimicrobiia; order Longimicrobiales; family Longimicrobiaceae; genus Longimicrobium; species Longimicrobium sp. The sequence continues at coordinate 77,866 of DASVWD010000099.1, read as the reverse complement.
CCCGCCGCGGGGCCGGACGGCTGGTACATGGGGCTGCGGGTCGCGTTCCGGGAGGCGCCGTGACGCGGGCACTCACCTCCGGCATGGTGGCGGCCGTCTCCGCGGAGCGCAGCACGGCCGTCCACCTGATCCAGGTCTCGCACTCCGGCGGCACGCTCCGGCTCGCGACCGCGCCGCAGGACCTGCCGTGGAACGGTTTCACGTGGGACGCCGTGGGCGGGCTGCTGGAGCTCGGCGCGGCGGAGGAGAGCCCTGATGGGGAGAGCCAGAGCATGGAGCTCACCCTCTCCGGCGTGGACACGGCGGTCATGTCGGCGCTGCTGGCGAACCAGGTGCGTGGCTTCGCGGCGTCGGTGTGGCTCGCGCACGTGACCGAGGCCACCGGCGCGATCGTGGCCGACCCGCTCCTCCTTTGGACAGGCTACCAGAACGAGGCGTGGGAGATCGGTGAGGAGCCGGGCGGGGACGGGGCGCCCGGCACCTGCACGGTGCGCACGCGCGTCGTCTCGCGCTCCGCGCGGCTCGCGCATCCGCAGCCGGTGCGCGCCAACGTCACCAGCCACAACGAGCTTCTGGCCCGGGCCGGGCAGGCGGCCGGGGACACCTTCTTCCAGAACGTGCCGACCATCGAGGGGAAGCCGATCTACTGGGGCACCAACGCGCCGAGCGGACCCTCGCGCGGCGGGCAGACGCCGGGGACGCCGTCGGACACCGGACTGAGGCCATCGACATGAGCATCGACAACGCCGTTCAACCCGCACTCAATCACGACCTGTGGATTCGGGTCTTGGCTGGCGAGCCACATGAGGTCATCCTGGCGGATGCGGTGTTCGACTCTGCCGACGAGTCGTTTCATGCCAGGGCTGCGCTTCTGCTGTACGATCATCCGAAGGGTTTCACCTGGGATCACGTAACGGCGCTTCTCCAGTCGTCGGTTATCTACCGCGTTGGCGATGCTATGGAGGTGGACGAAGTGGCGACGGCGCGAGTCCGCCAATGCGCGGGCCTGATCGCAGCCATGCTTCCGCCCCGCGACCTCCTGGATTGGTTCCCGGCGCCGACGCGCGACCGCGCTCCCACACGGGAGCCCGGCCAGTGAAGCGCGCCGAGAACTGGGACGTGCGCCTGCACCACTGGGCCGCCGGCCGCGTGGGCCGGCGCTTCGCATGGGGCCGCACCGACTGCGCCTCGCTGGTGCGCCAGGCGGCACGGGTGATGTACGGCCAGGAGGTGTTCGCCTCGGTGCCGCGCTGGGCGAGCGCCCGGCAGGCCGTGGAGGCCATGCGCGTGAGCGGCGGAGTCCGCCCGAGCCTCCAGCGCCTCCAGGCCTGGTGCCTGCCGCTCGGGTTCGCGCAGAGCGGGGACGTCGCCGTAGGCCCGGAGCAGGGCGGCGAGGCGCAGACGGCCGTGGTCGTGGACGGCCGGGCGCTGGTCTCGACGCGGGCCGAGGGGGTGCGTCTGGTTCCCCTGTCGGAGCTGAGCGCGGGGGTGCTGCTCTGGAGGCTGCCGAGCCATGAGTAGCCCGCTCGGGAAGATCGTCGCCGGGGCGGCATTGATCGGGGTGCAGTTCATCCCCGGGGTGGGGCAGATGGTGTCGGCGGCGGCGTTCTCGCTGGGCGCGAGCTTCGTCGCCTCCGGGGTCGGCGGGCTCCTCGCGGGACGCCTTCGCGGCGGGCAGGAAGGCTTCCAGACCAGCGCCACCAGCGCCCAGGCGGACGTGCCGGTCATCTACGGCACCGTGAAGATGGCCCCCAACATCGTGGATATCCGGGTCGATCCCAACAACAACAAGATCCTCGCGATCGTCGGCGTGCTAGGGGTGGGCTCGGATGACGGCAACGGCATCCAGGCCATCGACGAGATCTACCTGGACGACAAGCTGGCCGTCTCGGCCTCCGGCGTGGTGCAGAGCGCCTTCGTCGGCAACAGCACGATCGACGGGGCGACCGCGCGGGTGCGGGTCGCGAAGTACATGGGCACGTTCGGCCAGAGCGTGGACGCAGAAATGTCGGCCCGCTTCTCCTCCACCGGCTGGCCCTCGTCCTCCCGCGGGCGAGGCATGGCATACGTGCGGCTGCTCCTTACCTACGACAACGAGAAGTTTCCCGGGGGAATCCCGCGCATCGCCTGCGTGGTCCGGGGGCGGCGCGTCTTCGACCCGCGCGACTCCACGTGGAAGCACGCGGAGAACCCCGCGCTCTGCGTGCGTGACTACCTGCTGTCCACGCAGGTGGGGCTCGGGGCATCGACGGCCGAGATCGACGAAGCGTCCTTCGCCGCCGCCGCCAACTACTGCGACGAGACCCTCTCCGTGCCCGGCGGGGTGCAGAAGCGCTTCACCTGCAACGCGATCCTCGCCACCGAGCGCGCGCGCGGCCAGAACCTGAACGACCTGCTCTCCTCCTGCCGGGGGCAGCTGGTCTATCAGGGCGGCGTCTACCGGCTCTTCATCCGGCGGCCCACCACGCCCACGGCGTTCGCGCTCACCGAGGACAACATCGTCGGCAACTGGAGCTTCCGCCGGGCGGGGCTCAAGGAGACGGCGAACACGGTGCGCGTGGCGTACGTCGACTCCGGCAAGAACTACGTGGTGGAGACGGCCACGTGGCCCGAACCGGGCGCGGCGAATCCCTATCGCACCGCCGATAACGGCTTCGCCAACGAGGTGGACGTCGACCTGCCCTGCACCACCAACCGCTACGCCGCGCTGCAGATCGCCGAGGTGCTGCTCAAGGAGAGCCGGAACGATCTCTTCGTGAGCCTGACGGCCAAGGAGGCGGCGCTGCAGCTGCAGGTGGGCGACGTGGTGCCGGTCACCCACTCCACCCCCGGCTGGACCGCCAAGCCGTTCTGGGTGCTGGGGCTCTCCATCCGGCCGGACCACCTGGTGGAAGTGGTGCTCCAGGCCTACAGCGCCGACACGTACACGCTCTCGACTCCCACCACGACGGCAACGCTGCCGGGCGGGAGCCTGCCGGATCCGCAGAGCGTGGCGGCGCCGTCGGGCCTGGTGCTGACGGCCGACGCCACAACGGCGCTCGAGGTGCAGGACGGCATCCGCGTGCCGCGGATCCGGGTGCAGTGGACCGCCTCGCCGGAGCCGCACCTGCTGCGCTACGAGATTGAGATCAAGCCGACGGCTGGAGGGGTGTTCAACCTCTGCAACTACGCGGGGCCGCAGGACACCGAGGCGTTCGTCCTCTCCGAGGTGAGCGCGGGAGTGGGCTACGATGTACGCGTGCGGGCCGTCTCGATGGTGTACGTCGCCTCCAACTGGATCAGCGGCTCCGTCACGCCCAGCACGACGGTCAGCAACTACGGCGGCAACATCAACAACGTCCCGGCGCCTACGGTGCAGGGGGAGGCGCGGACGGGCCGTCGGGGCGTGGGCAACGGGGCGCGTAACGTCCTGGTCAACGGCAGCGCGCAGCGCGACGCGGAGGGCCTCACCGAACTCACCGCCGTCAATTCACTCACCATCGACACGGCAACGTTCTACCGTGGGGACCGCAGCTTCAAACTCTCGCATGCGTCCGCGGCGGACGAAGCGTGGGCCTTCCCGCAGTACGCGGTGGCGGACGGCGATTACGTGACGGTGCGCGGCAGGATCAAGACCACGGCCCTACCGCCCGGCGAGGCTGGCGAGGGCGCGGCGCTCAACACGGATATCGTCTCGGGCGTGTCCTCCCTCACGGTGCTGGAGACACGCAGCGCCGGGGTGTTCTCGTTCGTCGCGGACGTAGGCTTGCCTGCCGATGGCGTTGCCCGAGACTTCACCGAGGTTTGGGCGTACTTCCAGGTGAACGGCGCCGGTGTGCTGCGGCTCGCCATTCACCTGGGCTACAACGGCGCCCAGTCGGGGAGTGCCTGGTTCGATGATATCGAGGTGATCGTCGAGAGCCGGTACGCGACCGAGGGGGCCACCCGCTCCAAGGCGGGTCTCGCCGCGGGGACGGGACAGCTCGCGAGCCCGGCCAAGGGGCTGCCGTACTTCCAGGGCAACCGCGGCAGCGCGATCAAGGGCTACAGCGGGAACCTGATCTCGACCACCAACAACGGCGACGGCACCGCCACCGTCTCGCTCGCCGCGCACACGCACCAGTTCGGCCAGATGGACGTCAACTATAACTCCGGAACCGTGACGCTCTCCGGCGTCGCGGCGCTGCAGGAGTGGTTCGTCTACACCGACGACCTGAACCTGGCCGGAGGCGCCGCCACCTACCTCGCCACGCAGTCGGAAGAGACGGCGAAGGCGGGCAACGGGCGGGTGTTCGTGGGCATCGCCGGGGTTCCCGCGTCCGGGGCGACGACTCCCGGCACCCCCGGCGGCGGAACCACGCTTCGCTGACCCTTCTACCTCATCCACCGATGCCCGCACCCACCCGGCTCCCGCGCGCGCAGGGACAGCACGCCGACGACCACCGCTTCCGGCTGAGCAGCGGGGAAGAGTGCGTCGTGAAACTCTTCCTCGCCGGCGAGCCCACCGACACGGCGTGGCCGATCCTCGTGGTGGCGGAGGTGGCGGAGTCGGACGGGAGCCTGGTGCAGCTCCCCGGCAACACGCACACGTTGCCCGTGGAAATGGTCCACCCGGACCGGATCGCGCACGGGCAGGTGAGTCTCAGCCAGGAGAAGGAGCGGCTGGCCGCGGCGGCGGCCGAGCGGATGGAGCGCTACCTCCCGGCCGCGCGCCAGGCGCGCCAGATGCGCCGGCTGGCCGCGCCCGCGCCCGTCGTCCGTCCATCTCCGCAGTCGTGGCGTCTTCCCCGACTGGAGGAGGCACGGTGAGGATCGACGTCACAGCCGACGCCCGCCAGGTCGAGCGGGCGTTCGGCTCCCTGGCCCGCGATCAGATGCCCTTCGCCACCAGCCGGGCGATCAACGCGACGGCGTTCGACGTGGACGAGGCCGCCACCCGGCAGCTGGCGGGCAGCTTCACCGTGCGGCGGCGCGACTTCGCGTCCCGCGCGTTCAAGCCCGGCCCCGCGGCCACGAAGACCCGGCTCCATCGCGACGTGAAGCTGGAGCCGCCGGGCGGCGCGCAGCGCGCGGACATCTTCGCCAAGTTCGAGCACGGCGGCGTCAAGAAGCCGCAGGGCACTCGCCTGGCGATCCCGGAGTCTGGGGTCCGGAGGACCAGGGCCGGCATTGTGGCGCCCTCGCTTCGGCCCCGGGCGCTGGACTTCAAGGCGCAGTCGCCCAACGTGCTGATCGGCAAGAACCGCACGGTGATGATCCGGACCGCGGGCGGCAAGGGGATCATCCTCCAGCGCACCGGCCGGGGGCGGAAGGGCAGGCGGGGCAGGCGGGTGCTGGTTTCGGACCTGCGCACGCGCAAGGTGAGGGACGTGAGCCTGAAGGTGCTCTACGGACTCGCGCCGCGCGCGCGGATCGACGGCCGCCTGGAGTTCTTCCCGACCGCGGAGAAGACCGTGCAGACGGTGTTTCCGGAGCACCTGAAGCGAGAGCTGATGAAGGCGGTTGTGACCAGGCGGTGAGATGGTTAGCTTTCGGGCGAAGAGGCGTGGGTGTGTCGGGCCGCGGCGGAGAAGCTTCCACATGCGAATCCTTCTGAGATCCCTCGAAGACTTCCGCGAAGCCTGCCGGACGCACCAGGCGATGCATGGCGTCGCCCAAGGCGTCCTTCGACGCCAACACAAACGCTGGGACCGGGCTGAAGGCATTGCACGGTCGCTCTCACTGAGTCCGGAAGAGGTGTACGCCGGACTTGAGGCGGCGCGCGACGATGAGGCGCTCGTTCGGCGCGCGTCGAACCTGACGATGCGCCTGCCGATCCCCGGCGGCGTTCCGGCTGCGGTCTCTCTCTGCCTTCTGGACGCCGATGACTCGCGTATCTGCGAAGCCGCAGCGACCTGGTTCGCGTTAGGCGGGCACCAGAAGCAGTGCATAGGTCTGACGCCGTTCGTACGCGCCACCAGGGGGGGCTCGGCAAAAAAGGGGGGGTGACGGGCGCGCAGAGAGAGATTGTGCTGACCGGGTCGCCGGACGCCGCCGCCCCGGGAAGCGGTTGGCGCCCGCCCCCACGATTTCTCTTGCCAGCCGCGACGAACACGTGTAGTTTCCACCACATTCGTGTAGACGGGCGCCCAGAGCGCACCCGACCCGGTGGGGGTCCGAGCCGATGTTTCGGCTTGGGCCCCTGTTTCGTTTTGCCAGTGCCCCCTTACCACACAAAACCTCCCGCGCAGGAAGCGCCGAAGATGACGCCTGCCCGCCGGACCGCTTCGACATGGTTCAGCCGACTGCGCGAAAGCACGCTCACCATGGCCGCGGTGGTGGGCGCCGCCTCCGCGCTACTCACCATGGGTCTTAACAGCGCCGTGCGCGTGAAGGCGGTGGGCGCGCTGCCGGCGCGGGTGGACTCGATCAGCCTGAGCTACGTCAACAGGCAGGCGTACGACTCCCTGGCCGCTCGCGTGGGGGGGCTGGAGGAGGGGCAGAGGAAGATCCTCACGCGCCTGGACGCGATCCACCGCCAGCAGCTCTACGGCGACTGCAAGGCCGGCGGCGACACCCTGCCCGATATCTGCGCCCGGCGTCACCTGGCGCCGGACCTCACCCGCTAACGGCAGACGCGCCATGCAGTGGTGCGAGAAGACGGGGAAGCAGTGCCACGACAGGGCCGGGGCCAACCGGCACCGCGGCGCCATGCGGCGGCGGGGGAGGCGCCGCGCTCCGCTGGACGTCTACCGCTGCAAGCACTGCCGGGCCTACCACGTCGGGAGGAACAACCGCGCATGAGCCTGTCTCGCCGTTCCTCAGGGAACCCCGTCGCTATGCGCGCGACGCTGCCGCTCCCGGGCGCCGCACGCAGCGTCGTTCCGCGGAGCCTCTGCCCGTTCCGTGACGAGCTCTGCGGCGAATGTCGCTGCCCGACCTGCTGCACGGGGAAGAGCGACCTGACGCCGGAGGAGAAGGTGCGCCGGCTGGACAACCTGGCGAGCGACCAGCGTTGGCCGCCGGAGGACCAGGCGAGGTTCCGCGCGGCCGCGGACGCGCTGAGGCGGGAGTTGACGGGCGATGCAAGGCGGCGTCCGCGGCGTATGGCCGCGCCGCAGACGGATGGAGGACTCGCCGTGACGGCCGCGCTGGCGTGCGGGGCGCTGGGGCTCCTGATCGCGGGCGCCATGCTCTGGCTGCTGGCGAGCGAGGACGGGCAGGACCAGCAGGCGCTCCGCCGGTCGCGCGAGATCCTGGGAGGCCTCCCCGACGCGAGGCAGCAGGGGAGCGGCAGTGACCTGCCGTGGATCGGGGCACCGGAAGCGGTCAAGGCCATGGGCCCCGCAGGTGGCCACCTGTACCCGGCGAGCCCCGCGCCGCTGCCCGGCTGCCCGCGGGTCAACTGCGGTGGTACCCTGCTCACGAGGGTCCGCGACGACGTCCGGTACTGCACCCGGTGTGGCGGCGTGTTCCGCCCCGCGGAGAGCATTTTCGCGCTGGCAGGTATCGAGGAGCCGCAGTGAGCGACGGCTGGTGCTGTCACCCGAGAAACGGGGCCGGTCCGCACGAGGGCAGCACGTGGCGCTGCCCGGAGTGTCACCGGCTGATCCCGATTCTGCGCTGAGAGGCGCACCGCGCTGCGCGGCCGCGGGAGACTGCCGCGTAACCGAACAGGAAGGAGGCCTCCGCAGATGCGATCCGTCTTCACCCGCCGCACCGCCGTGCTGGCCTGCGCCCTCGCGCTGCTGCCGGCCACCCTCCACGCCAGGGCGCACGACCCGGTGGGGGAGATCCTCAACGCCGTGTCGATCATGAACGAGACCGTGCCGCCCGGCGCCGCCGAGAGCGCCGTGATGATGGTGCCCGCGCCCACCGTGCTGGTCCTCTCGCGCCGCGAGGTCGAACGTTACCGGCCGCGGGACTGCAACGAGACCTGCATCTCCATCCTGTCGCCCCCGATGGTCGCAGGGGAAGAGCCGCAGATGGCAACGCTCTCGCCCGAATTCGCCGCAGTGCTGCGCCTCTGGTTCGTGGACGCCGACCTGCGCCACGTGGACGAGAACTGGCCGCACGGGTGGCTCACTCCCGAGATGGCGCGCGAGAGCGGGCTGATCGCCTTCGACGAAAACCACGCCGCCCTGGTCGTCGACTTCATGGCGCGCCACCCGGGGGCGGCGCGCGTGGTGGTCCACTGCGAGATGGGCGGGTCGCGGTCACCGGGCGTCGCGCTCGGTCTGGCAGACGCGGCGCTCGTGCGCGACGCATCGGCGGACCGATGGCCCGGCTACAACCGACACGTACGCGAGACCCTCGCCACGACGGCGCGGCGGCGGATGCTCGCCGGCTGACGTGCGCCGCTTCCTCGCCGGGCTGCTGGTGGGCGCGCTCGCGCTCGCGGGCGGGGTCCGCCTCTACGTGGACCACAGCCCGGTGTGCGAGCGCGCCGCACGCCGTGCGTGGCGGCGCGTGCGCGTGCTGCTGGCCGGGGCGGCGCTCAGCTGCACGGCTGCGCCGGAGCGGCTCGAACCGCTGCCCGCCCGGAGCGTCCCGGCGGCCTGGGTGGCGCCGCGGCCGGCTCCCGACACCGCGTCGCTGCCGCGCTGCAACGGCGGGCGGCGCTTCCGCCCCTACCTCTGCGGGTACCGCAGCGCGGACTGACCAGTTCTCCCAACCCGCTTCCGATCACAAGGAACACGGCCCTCTGATGCTCGCCCCCGCTGCCTGGAACCTGATGCTGGACGCGCTGGCCGCCGTCGCGCAGTACGTCTCCCTCCACAGCGCCTACAGCGCCACCGGCGCCAACGAGATCTCCGGAGGCTCGCCCGCGTACGCTCGCAAGGCGAAGACGTGGAACGCGGCTTCCGAGTCCGCCTTGGACGACAGCAACACGGCCACCTTCGACGTGCCGGGCGGCGGGACGCAGGTCGCCTTCCTGGGCCTCTGGAGCGCCGCGAGCGCCGGCACCTTCTACGGGATGATCCCGCTCGGCAGCACCGGCGGCTACAAGCCGTTTACCGTCACGACGGCGAGCGACACGGTCAACTGCCCGTCCCACGGATTCTCGGACGGGGAGCGGGTCGTGTTCCTGGGCGGGGCGCCGGCCGGTCTCAGCGAAGGCGTCATCTACTTCGTCCGCGACTCCGCCACGGACTCCTTCAAGGTGGCCGCCACGTCGGGAGGCGTCGCGATCGACCTCACCGGCCAGGCGTCGGCCGGCATGGCGGTGACCCGGATCGTACCCGAGACCTTCAACGGCCAGGGCACGCACCAGGTCACCGACACCGACATCGCCCGGGTGTTCGGATGATCGAGGTCTTCCGCAACAACGCCGCCGGCACCCTGGCGTCGGGGATCACCTCCGGGGCGACGTCGCTCACGCTGCAGGCCGGGAACGGCGCGAAGTTCCCAAGCCCTGGCGCCAGCGAGTTCTTCTTCGCGACCCTGGAGGAGGGCTCGACCGTGGAGGTGGTCAAGGTGACCGCGCGCTCCTCCGACACCTTCACCGTCACACGTGCCCAACAGGGATCGAGCGGAAGCGCGTTCGGGAGCGGGGCGAAGTTCGAACAGCGCCTCACCCGCAGCTCCGTGGAGGGGGCGATCTACGGAGCGCTCCACCAGCGCTTCGCGAGCGGTGAGTACTACCACTCCTACTCGCCGGGACTCAGCAGCGCGAACGTGTCGGCGAACACGCTGCGGGCGGCGCCGTTCTACGTCCCGGTCCGCACGGCGTTCGACCGGATCGCCTGCGAGGTTGCGACCTTCGCCGCGAGCTCGGTGGTGCGCCTGGGCGTGTACGCGGACGGGGGCGACGGCAAGCCCGGCGCCCTCCTCTTCGAGGCCGGCACGGTGGACAGCACCAGCAACGGTGTCAAGGCGATCACCATTAGCCAGACGCTGGACCCCGGCGTCTACTGGCTGGCCGCGCAGCCGGAGGGCGCGACGGTGGGTCTCAGGAACTTCACCGCCCTCGGCGCCTTCCTGGCCCGGAACGCCACCTTCGGGACCACGACGCACAACGGGTACAGCGTCGCGAGCGCGGCCGGATCCCTGCCGTCCTCGTTCGGCGCGGGCTCGCTTACCAACGCCACCCCCGTGGTGGCCCTCCGGGCCGCGTGAGATGCCAGGATCGAAACCGCTCCACACGTACAACCAGCAGGGGCAGCTGGTCGAGTCCGGCACCCTCTCCGTCCCTGACGAGGAGGTCAACCGCGACGCGATCGAGGCGGGTCTCCGGGCCATGGCCATCACCCTGCGCGGCTACAGGAACAACACCGGCGGGTTCACCAACGTCCAGCGGGATCAGGCGATCCGGGACCTGTCCGCGGTCGTTCTGCGGCTGCTGCGTCTCCAGCTGGCCGAGCTGAGCGGGACGGACTGACGTGCAGCTGAACCGCCACCCGCTGGGCGTCGCTCCCCTGAACGGGGCCGCCGGCGCCGCGGCGCTCGCGACGAACGGCGTCGCGGCGGGCTCGGTGGCGGCGGCCGGCGTGGTCTCCGGAGCGAAAAAGGGGGGCGGCGTCGCGGGCGCGTCCCTCGCCTTCAGCTTCGCGGTGGCCGCCCAGAAGCGGGGTGAGGCGTCCGGCTGCGCCGGCGTCGGCGCGGGAGGGGCGGTCGAGGCGGTGGTCCAGCACACGGCTACCGCCGCCGGCGGCGTGGCCGCGGCGGGGCTGGCTTCCGGAACGCGTCACTGCACGGCGCCGGCGGCGGGGGCGGGGCTCGCGCTGGGCGGCGCCTGCTGGGCGGCTAAGGGCGCCGCCTCGGCCGCCGTGGGCGGCGCGGGAGTCACGTGCGCCGCGGCGACGTTGAAGGGATCGTCCGCACAGGCGCGGGCAGAGCTGGCGGTGAGCGCCGCGGCTGGCGTCGGCAAGCAGTCGGCCGGCCCGGCGGCGCTGGGGCTGGCGGTGGCGACGGCCTTCGCCGGGCGGAAGGTGAGCGCCGGCACCGTGTACGTCACGCTGGGCATCGGCGGAACGGTTGCGGCGGGCGCTCTCGTCGTCGCGGTCCGCTACCGCGTCAGCTTCACGGTCTCCGCGCTCGCGCCGATGCTGTCTGCGTCGGGCCTCCGGCCCGAGGTGGCCGCGTCGGCGCTCGCCCCCAACCTTTCCGCGGAGTAGCGGCCGTGTCCCAGAAGTTCACGGTGGGCCAGGAGATCACCGTCACCGCTTGCTTCACGCACCCCGAGACCGGCGAGCCGGCCAACAGCCAGGACCCGGTGACGTTCACGTTCCTTGGGGAAAGAGGACAGGAGCTCGCGGTCGTCACGAAGGGGCCGGAGGAGGCGAGCCCGACCGGGACCTACGAGGGTGCGCGGATCGTGGACGGGAGCGAAGGGGCGTGGGTGGACTGCAGGGTGATCGGCTACCCGGGTGGCAGGCGCGCGTCGGACCAGAAGCGGGCGTACATCGCCGACTCAAGCGGGGTGTTCTGATGGGCCTCTTCCGCCGCCGGCGGCGCGCCCACTGGCGCCAGGTCCGCCGCCGCACGCCCGCGCCGATCCGCGCCCCGCAGATGGCCGCGCTGCGCCGCAGCCTGGCCCGGATGCTCGGGGTCTCCGTCACCTCGCTCACCTCCAGCCAGGTGGAGTGCTTCTCCTACGGGCTGGAGCTGGGCAGGCGGGTGGAGATGCAGGGGATCGGGAAGGTGCTCAAGGGCGCGTGACCAGCAGCCGACCGTAGGATGCGGCGCGACAATCGCGCGCAGTCAGTTAGGACAGCACGGCCGCCGGCACCTCCCGGCGGCTGTGCGATTGAGCAGGGGGGCAGAAGGCGGCGAGCCCCCGGCCTGAACGGAACCGCGGGTTCGTAATCCCGGGGGCACGAGCCCCCCCCCCCCCCTCCCCGCCCCCCTCGGAGATGAAAATTCATCTCTTGACAATGTGATGAGCCTTCACCATACTAACAACCGCGAGGCCGATCGCGGTTGTGTGTCGCCTACGGAGGGGGATTGTTGTCATGGAAGCGGAAGCGAACGCGCGGCGGCGGGGCCAGAGGTCCAGGGTGAGAGCGCCCGCACCTGTGCGGGCCGCGCCTGCGGGCGGCGCCATGACGGCCGGCGAGTTGAAGATGCGGCTCTCTCTGGTGGTCAAGGCGCGTGTGGGCAACCCCGAGTCGCAGGAGGAGCGCGCCGCGGCGGTGGGGCTCGGCCGGTCGACGCTTCGCAACTACGAGAGCGCAACGCTGCCCGTGCCGCCCATGCTGGCTCGCCTGGCCCGCGCCCTGGACCGAGTGGAAGACCTGGAGGCGGAGAACCGGAACCTGAAGGTCCGGCTGGCCATCGCAGAACAGGCGGGCGGGGTCCGCACCCAGGCGCGGCAGGCGCGTCCGGCACGCCTCGAAGCCAGGTATCCGCTGCGCAAGGTCGTCTCCGCCCAGGTGTGGAAGGAGTCGTGGACGCTGCTCCTCGATTGCGACCACGTGGAATATTCCGACCTCGCGCCGAGTCAGCTCCGGGCGGTCGCGCGGGGGGAGGTGCCTCGCGCGCCCAAAACATGCCGGTGCCGCTCCTGCCACCATGCGGCGCAGAGTTGATGTTTTGCTGGGGGGGCTTCGGAACCCGGGCTCTTCCTCAGAGGTGGAGCAGGACGTAGAGGACGCCCGGCCTCACCTGCAGCCTGCGCGCGAGGTGGACCAGGCGGCGTCGCTCCGTCCAGCGGACGGCGAGCCAGTGGGGATCGGCGTACGGGCGGCCCGGCCGGGCCTGCGGGTCTTGGGACGGGTGGCGAGGTGCGGGTTCGGGGGAGGCCAGCGGATGAGGTGTGTGCGCCCGCATGGTGAGGAGCCCGGCCGGCTTAATTCTCTTGGGACCGCTCATGCCGCCCCTCGGGTTGCCGAGGCCCTGCTGTGCGGGTGAAGAGCCCCACACAGCGGGGAACAGCCCCCGGTTCTTACGGAGGCGGCGTAATATTCCGCGTTCGAGGGTGGGAAAAGCGTTCGCGTGCCTCCGCTTCTGTGATCCTTCCCAGGGAGGGCGGCGGCGCGAATGCTCCAGGTGATACGTGGATGGTAAAGTAGTAACTGACCCCCGGCCTGAAATCCAAGGTGATGCTCGCCGGCCCCGCCGTTCCGATGGCATGTGTGCCAGGGGGTACGCTAAAAGTAAAGTACGTTCCCGATCTGAGAAAGCCGATCCGAAACCCGTCGAGAAGCACGGGACTGACAGCACCGTCGAGCTTTTGAAATACGGTGATGGTCGCGGAGGACTCTGGGGCGAGAGGCCGCGGGAACTTTTCAGTCACCCCGGCAGCCGGTGTGCACGAGGTGCAGAACAGTAGGATTACCACGTAACGCATCATCATTTGAGGGCCTTTCCTTTCAACCGCGGGGAGGGCAAGAACTTCCCTCGTAACCTCTGTACTTATATACTTCCGGCCGGCGGCACACCCGATCCGCCGCATTTCTCTCGTTTCCCGCCCACCTTCACCGACAACCTGGAGAGTACCCCGATGCGGACCCATCTCCGCCTGATGCTCGCGTGCATCGGGCTCAGCCTCAGTGCAGCCGTCTTCGCGGCCTGTTCCGATCAGGGGCCCGTTGAGCCCCAGCTCGCGCCGCCCGCGCCCGCCGCGGAGAAGCGCGACACCACGCCGACGTTCACGCCGCTCTCGGAACCGATCCAGACGGACTCGACGTGCCGCAACGGCACGCTCGGCGGCGGGGGGCGCTGCTAGTCCGTCGCTAGAACCCCCTCCACTTCGCGCGCAAATAGTTCGTCGGGTACAGCCTCTTTCCGCACTGCACCTATGGCCGCGTGTGTCGAGATTGCGTTCATGACGCGCTCGGCGTACGCGGCCACACGCGTCTCGCCGTGTAGAGAAGCCAAGCCCCCGGCAAGTCCGGCAGCGAGTGTCGCCCGCTTCCATTGCCCGGTCGAGTGCGCGGCGTAGGCCAGATGCAAGAACGAGCGGGCGCGCTGGGGGCTGTCCGCTGATTCATGCGCCGCCCTCCACGCCGCAGACCACCAAGCCTCGTAAGACGCCCGGTCTCCCGCCCCAGCAGCCGCCCGGACGAAGTTAGCAAGCACCAGCATGCGCAGGCCAGGCTCGGCATCGGCCACGGCCGAGAGTACGGCACCGAAAAGACGTTGCGCGGCGACGAACCGCCCTTCCTCCACCCAAAGGTAGCCGAGATCGTGGAGAAGGTGCAGGCGGTGCGGGTCGCCAGCAGGGTAGAGCCGTAGCGCGAGCCTTACCAAACGGCGCGCGCGCCGCCCGCTTGGTGCTTCGATTGCGAGCGACGCTAAGCCGTGAACTGCGTATGCTGCTTCGGCTCGAAATCCACACCGGAGCGCGACATGCGCCGCCCTCGCGAAGCACCGGCCGGCCTTAGGGAACGCACCGCGGAGCTTGTGAACCTTTCCCAATCCCGTCCACCCAAGCGATACCGCCGAAAAGTCCCCGAGGTGCCGCCCGGATCTGATCGCGAGCGCAAACCAGATTGAGGCGGCGCGGTAACGTTCGCTCTCCCGGGCGTCGCGCCCTGCCGACCAAGCACTCCTGGCGGGCGAATGCAACCAGGTGCGGAACTGCGGCGGCGGGCACGAGGCGAGCGCGTGGTGGACCGCCGTGCGCAATCGCAGGAGGGCCGGAAGGTCTCGTACAACCCAGCGTGCACGCGGATCAAACTCCGAGAGAAGGTCGACCACGGACCTATCAGTTGGATTGACGGTCGCCGGGAAGACAACGGCGAGAGAGAATAGGTCACACGCAGCACGCTTGAAGCGGTGGTCGCGGAACAGTTCCCGGCCGACGCAGTTCGCGACCGTGAATCGAAGCAGTTCGCCCCCCAATCCGCTGCGAACCCTCCAGCGCGCGGCCTCGCCGCGGCGCGGACGGACGGGCTCCAGCACATTCCCGCCGGTTGCGCCGTGCTCCAGCCCGACACGGAAGAGCAGCCGCAAGGCGCGAAGGTCGCTCAACGCCGCCGGACCTGCGCCGAGGCCGGAGTCGACGTCGCGCAGGAACAGGATGGTGCGGGCGACGTCATAGACGAGGGCGCGCTGCCTATCCGTCAGTTCCTCTTGTGGGCCTGTCATTGTTCAAAACTGTCCTGCGTCTGTTGTCAATGGGGTGGAACTCCACCTCACGCAAGCCGCGCCGAAGCGCGATCCGGTAGGCTTCCGCGAGCTGTCGGCGCTCGCTCCACCCATGCTCACGTGCAAGTCGTGCAACCTCTTCGAGGACCTTGAATCCACGGGAGTCCTGAAGCGCTTCGGGGTCCCACGCATCCAAGCTGTCCAATGCGTCCGCGGGTAGCCCGAACGCCTGCGCTATCAGTTGCCGCGTGCGCGGGCCAGGCACCTTTGCACCCGCCTCGATCTTACTGACGTAGGATTGGCCTCCCGACAGCCGGACGCGCCGCGCGAGTTCGGATTGGCTCAACCCTGCCCGCTCCCGCAACTCCCGAATCCGCTCACCCAGCCCCTTCGGCGCCTCAGTCATTGGGCTCCCCCATAGATGCACTAGGTACTTGACTTCATGTACCCAGTGCATTAGTATGGTAGTCACCGGTCGGGCAGCGGTCAAGAACCGGGCGCGAACCGGGCAAACTAGGGGCGCAAGATAGGACTCAGGCGATGGCGAGCAAGCTTCCTGACGTGGAGAAGGTAACAGAGTTCGAGCGGCAGGCCGGCGGCTTCCGCACTGATCGGACTCTGGAGCTGCTGGGCCTCAAGGACGACAGCAGCCTGCGCAGGCTCCGCCGCGCGGGCGAGCTCAAGCGACGGGGCCGCCTCTACACGTTCGCGAGCGTGCGCAAGCTCAACGAGCAGCGCGTGAAGGACGGGCTCCTCGAACCGGAGTACCTGGCGCTGTTCTCGGGTGATCCCGCGGAGGTGGTCGTATGACCACGCGCGAGCCTTCGAGCGGGACCCTGACGGTAACGCCCCCCTCGCCGCCTGTCCAGCCCCGTCCCGAAGTCGCCGCGACGTTGGACAAGGTTGGGACAAACTGCGGCCCGGCGCTCCGCGCGCTCGCGGCCGTAACGCCGCCCTGCTTCTTCGGCGATCCCGCCCAGGACGCCGCCTGCGTGGACGGCGGCAAGGCTGCCTCGGCGGGTCTCCCGCGCGACTGCAACCGCTACGACTACTCCACGGCCCCGCTCCTCTGGCACGCGTGGGATGAGGGCTGGTGCGGCTGGCACGCGGACACTGGGGGTGAGTCGTGACCAGGCGTGGCAAGAAACCGGAGTCGCCCCCCCCGCTAACGGAGGTGGCCGAGTTACTCGCGTTCGAATTCGCGCTCAAGCTCGACCGCGAGTACGAAACCCGGGACGCAGCCCTCGCCGCGCTGGACCGCTGGCTCGTGGAGCGGGAGCGGACCGCCTTCAACCCTTCCCGCCGTGAAGCAGTACGTGAAGCGGCCCGGTTGGCCCGTGCGGAGATCGAGGGAATCTGGGAGCGTCGAAAGCACCGAGGTGAGACGTGAACGCCCCCACCCCGGCCGTCCCCTGGCAGATGGAGCGCCTGGCGGGCCTCTGCCCGTGCGACCACGGCGCCCACGCCGGCCCCTTCGCCCCCGCCGCTGAGCCGGAGTGGATCGGCGCGGCGCCCACCGCGGCGGCGGACGTGTTCCTGGCCGGCCTCGCCTGGTTCACCTGCATGGCGCCCAACTGCGGCTCCACGATCAGCGAGGGCTCGCTCTCCGCCCGCGGCGTGCGCGACATGCTGGCCGCGTCCGGACTGCTGCTCCCCGTCCGCGAGGTGCAGTGATGGACGGCGGCACAGCTGGCGGCGGCCGTGGACTGGGCGTGGTGCTGGCGCCCGCAGCAGTTGGACGGCGGACCTGTCCTCCCGCCTTCGGCCTACTGGCGTGCGACGTTGCCGCCCCATCTCGCCGCGTACGTGTGGGACGACACCGGCATGGGCGTCTACATGGCGCGCACGCCGCGCGAGGAGTCCCCCCATGCCTGACGCCTGCATATACTGCTCCTGGAGGCGAGCGCATGAAGCCCGTTGATACCAGCCTTCGCGAGCGTCTCGACGCGTGGTTCGAGCAGAGCCTACCATACATCGGATCCACAGTTTTCCCCGCAGCGTCCAGGCCCGAGAACCCTTCGTTGGTGATCGGGGGATCGGTCGTGCTGGTGGAAGCGTGGGGCGCTTGCGGGGAGCCGCTCGCGGAGCAGGAGGTCTCGAAGTTCCTGCGGCTCGCCGACCACCAGTGGATCTGGTCGCATGTGGGGACGGCGGACCGGAAGCGTCTCAGGCGCTGGCTCGCCGCGATCGGCCCCATCACCGCATCAGGCCGCGAGCCGGGGCGCGTCGGCGGTCTGGTCGTGAACCGACAGTTGGTTCGTCATCTCGTTAAGCACCTCAAGCCCAGTCAGCTCGCCATAGCCGAGGAGCGCGAGCGCCACATCATACGCTTCGACGCAGGGCGCGGCGCCGGGTGGCGCGCTTTCGTGGCGGGAATGGCGGAGTACCCCGACCGACCGTACGCAGACGCGCCCGCGCTGGAGGTGGAGTCGGGGGGCGATCCGCCTCTTTACCCGTGCATGCCCCGCCCTGATAACGCGCGGGTGGCGGCATGAAGCGCATGTACGAGGACCTTCCCGGCGCTAAGCCCGCGCGCCCGCCCCGCGGCGGCATCGACTGGGACCAGCTCGCCCAGCCGAAGGACGAGGCCGGCCAACGCCGCGCGGCGGAAGCGTTCGGCCTCTCGTCGTCGGGCGTCTTCGCGGCGATCCGGCGTGCCAACCAGCGCGACGCTACGCCGACGCCCGTTCCGGACGACCCGCCGGGCGAGCCCCCGGCCGTCCCGCTCCGCGTGTGGCCCGCGCCGCCTCCCCCGCCGCCCGTCGATCTCCAGGCGGAGCTCCGCGATTCGCTCCGGCGCCGCCAGCTGGACCTGGGTGTCAAGGTTCCGCGCGCGCGGCGGGGGCACAAGCGCAAGCCTCCCGCGCGGGAGTTGGTCCCGTGACGCCGCTCCGCCGGTGCAGCGACGTCGTCCCGGTGGATGTGCGCTTCGCCGCCTTCCTGGTCGGCCTGTTCGTGGCGCTGATGCTGGTGCTCTACTTCGGCGGTGTCGCCGTGGACTGGCTGGAGCGCAGGCAGCTCGCCGGCCTCGCGCGACGCCCCAGGGGTTGAGCGGACGTGTCCTGGGTCTTCGTCCTGCTCCCCCTCTACGCGGCCCTCGTGGGCTGCGTCCGGAGCCCCGGTCCTGCGCCGTGCCCATGGCCGCGCAGACTCCCGGCCCGGCGGCTCCGCCGATTCGAAGCACCGCGCTTCCTGCCCATCGGGGCATCGGCACCAGGCCGACAGCGCGCAGCGGGGGGAGCCCGCACCGGCGATGGGAGCGCCGGCAAACGAGACGGCGGTCCGCGTGTGACACCGCGCGCGGGCCGACCGTTCGATTCGAATCGCACCGATCGTGAAGGCGCTGAACGATGCAGGAGTCTTGACCACGCAGTCTTGCTGCGGCCACGGCCACCGACCGGGAAGCATCGACCTCGCCGACGGGCGCGTGCTCTGGATCCAGCCCGCCGGCGGCGAGGCAACGTCACCGAGGAAGTGATGTTCGGAACGCCCATGTGCCGGGTGGACATTCCGGAGGTGGAGGGCCACCCGGCGCAGACGGTTTACCACGGCGGGCAGTCGATCTACGCCGTCCACCCGTGCACGGAGGAGGTCGCGCGCAAGGCGGTGGCTAGGCTGCGCGACTACGGCGGCGACCCCTTCCCGGTCCACGTGCCCGAGTTGGCCGCGGCGCGCCGCATCATTGAACGCGCCCGCCAGGTTCAGGAGGAGGAGCGCCAGCCCGCCGCCCTCCCGGCTGGTGCCGGATGGGACGAAGACGACGACCCCACGCTCTGACCGATGCGCCACCCTCACCACGGCAACCAGTCCCGCCGGGCCCGCAAGCGGCACGGCCACCGCCGGAGCGGCTACGGACGCTGGATTCCTAAGCCGCCGTACGCTTCGCCGTGGCGTAACCTCCGGTGGCTCACCGAGGCGCCCGTACTCTCGTTCCCCAAGGAAAGCCGATGGCAGCCAAGGTAGGCGTCCACCTGACCGATAAAGAGAACGCCGCGTTCCGCGCGAGCGGTCTCTCGCTCAAGGCGTGGCTCCGGTCTCAGGCGCCGGAGGGCGCCTCTCTCGGGGTCGCCGAGATCCCCCTCCACTGGATCAGCGGCCCGTACCGCTTCCAGGAGGGCCCTTTCGCCGGCCAGCGGATGAATCCCCGCCAGCGCTTCCCCGAGCTGGAGCAGGCGAGGCTCAGGAACTCCTTGCGTGCGAACGGCCAGCAGGAGCCGCTCCTGGTCCACGTCTCGGCGGCCGACCTGGCGGAGTACGGCCCGCCATTCCGGTGGTCGGAAGAGTCCCGCCCGCACGTCGAGATCGTGGACGGCGAGCGCCGCTGGCGCGAGGCTCGAGCGGCCGGGCTCGCGACGCTCCGCTGCGAGGTCCGCACCTGGACGGACGAGGAGGCGCTCCGCTACGCGCGCGTCACCGGCACCGAAAAACTCCTGCTCTCCGACGTGGAGCAGCTCCGCGCGCACGCCGTCGAGGTGGCGCTCGGCGAGGCGGCCGGCAAGACCCGCGAGGAGATCGCCGCGGCCCTCGGCTACGACTCCCCGTCCACGCTCTCCAACGACCTGGGGCTGCTCAAGCTCCCCGACTACTGGCTGGCGGGCGTCGAGGCCGGCGACTGGAGCCGAACGGCGCTCAAGAACTACGTGAAGCCGTTCCTCTCCAAGCTCAAGAACGATGCAGCGAGGGCGCGCCTGTTCGGGCGCGCGGCGGCGGCGTGCGAGGAAGCGGCGATCACCGAGCCCAAGGGCCTCTCGGACCGACAGGTGAAGGAGATCGTTCTCGGGGTGGCGCTCGAGGTCTCCTGGCCGCTCGACTGCGCCGCGGACCTGCCGGCGGACTCCCCTATGCTGCCCGCGGGCGAGCACGACGCGGAGTGCGGCTGCGGCGCCCCGGACACGCTGGTCGGGCACCGGCGCTGTTACAACCCGACGTGGTACGAGACCAAGCTCGAGGAGATGCGCCGGCGGGGCCTCGCTGTCGACACCCACGCGGATCTGGCGGCGGTCTTCCCCGAGGAGCGAGAGCGACAGGCAGCACTCGACCTGATCGGGCGTACGTCGCTGCCAGTCAGTGGAAGCGAGGAGGTGCAAGCCGACGAGTCCGGCATGGGCCCGCGCCCGCCAGGCGAGCCACGGGGCGCCGAGGGCCGTTGGTCACCCGAGCCGTGCACGACACCCTGTCGGTCCTGCGGCTCGACTTTGTGGGGGCTGGCGGACCTCACCGTCGGCGTCTGCGAAGACTGCACGCCAGAACACTTCCGGACGCCGCCGGCGGGGTCGGGTGGTTCCGTCGGGGACCGCGACGGCCAGGAGTGGGGCGGCACCGATCCGACCGAGGCCCACGGGCCGCTCCTCGTCGCCGACCCCAGCCCGATGCCGGAGGAGCCGTCCACCGAAGGTTCCACGACGTCCACCGTGTCGTCCGGTTCCACCGCGGACCCTTCGATGGCGTCTGGTGCGACCTCCGCCACGTCGTCACCTCCGCAAGCGGGTGGGTCGTCTTCGGCCCCCGCTTCGCGAAGCGCCCCCGGCCCGGCTGAGGCCGCAGTCGCACCGTCCGGCATCGCCCGCGCCATCGTGCGCGGCACGGCCACCCTGGGGGAGATTCGCGCCTGGTTCCATCCCGAAGCGCCTGCGACCCCCGCGCACGTGGTCGTCCTGAACGAGGCGCTTCGGACGACGCTTCGGCTGCTGCAGGAGGTCGGGGCGCCTGCGTCGGCGGTCCCGGGGAGCGGGTGGGAAGGGCGGCACGGCGCACAGGACCCACCCGCGCAACCGGCCAAGAATCCGCCGGCGCGCCGGGACGCCGCCGCGGCCGAGGTCGACCGGCTTCCGGCGAACATCCGCGATGCGTTTGCGCACGCGCAGCAGCCGGACATGAGCGCGGAGGACAAGGCGCACGCCCTCCGGGTACTCTCGCGGCATTGCGAACTCGGCTGGGCGTTCCTAAACGCGAACCAGGAGGGCGGGGCGGACCTGTCGGCGCTGGCGGACGCACTGGACCAGGCCGATGTGCTGCTGCGCGGCGAGGTGGCCGGTGCCTGAGCCCCCGAAAGACGCTCTCGACGCCGTATGGTACGCCGCCAAGCTCGATTACCACCACGGGGTCGAGTCGAATCCCTGGCCGGAAGGCACGCGCCAGCACGCGGTGTGGGCGCTTGGGTGGGGAGGCTGAGCGTGAAGCGGAAGCCTGGGAGCACAGTGACGCCTTCCGTGTCGAAGAGGCACTGGAGGAGCAGCGCTACTTTGAGCGGCGCCGGGCGGAAGCGCGCGAGTCGGGCGGGCCGGACCCGGACCGCGTTGCCCTCTTCCTGCGCAACAGCGTCGACCGCGTTCTGAGGTATCTGGGGATGAACGGCCCGTCGGTGATCGTCAACCAGGAACGCCGCAACCTGCTGCGGCTCGCCGACGAGCTCGCGCGCATCCCTACCCCGACGGAGCAGCGCCTGGGGTGGGTCCCGCTGGCGGAGACGGATGGGGGCGCGACGTGAGCCCGTCCGAGCTGCTCCAGCGCTGGCGCGAGGACGCGGCCCGCTTCCGTGAGTACGGCAGCGGTGGCGAGGCGCTTGCCTCCGTCCTGGACTCGGTCGCGGACCAGATGGAGGTCTCTCTGCGCGACGATGCGCTGCGGCCGCTCAGTCTCGCGCAAGCCTCCGTCCTGGGCGGATACAGCGTCGAGCGCCTGGGCGCGCTTCTACGCGAACGCCCGGAGCTGAACGTCGGACGCAAGGGTGCGCCGCGAATCATGCGCTCGCAGGTCCCCTTCAAGGCCGGGCACGCGCCCGCGGATTCGGATGATCTCCGGAAGGCTCGCGCGGGACGCGGCGGGAGTGCATCATCTACCGCGGGGGCGGCGGCCCGGCGGGCCGCGCTGTGAATCCACGCGGGCGGGAGGTGAGCCGTGCCGAAGAAGAAACAGCCGAAGCTCTGGAGCTACGAAGCGGGGTCGCGCGGGTCGCGCGTCTGGGTGGGGGAGCGCGTGCCGGGCGGCGTCCTCACCTGCCGCTGGTGGGACCCCGTGCGGGGGCAGAACCACTTTCAAAGCTTGGGACACCGGGACAAGGCGAAGGCCATGGAGCACGCCGACGCCCTCTCGCGGCTTCATCGCACGAACAAGGAGGCGGGGGCGCGGGGCCTCCTCACCCTGGCCGCGCTGTTCGGCCTCTACGAGGGCGCCGGCGAGCCGGCCCGCAAGAAGAGGCGCGGCGCCCAGGACGACGCGCGGCGGATGGATATCTGGCAGGCGTACCTAGGGGACGCATTCGTCGTCCAGGACCTGACGCCCGGCATCCTCAAGCGGTTCGTCGCGGACCGCAAGGCGGGGCGGGTTGCGGTGCAGGGGCACGCCCTCGGCGCCGCTAGCGACACGACCGCCGGCAAGGACGTGGGCTTCTTACAGGCGGTGCTGCGGTGGGCCGGGCCCGAAGGCCATTTAGACGACGCGCCAGTTCGGCCGTCGGTCATGCAGTTCGCCCTGCCGCGTAACGTGAACCCGCGGCGGCCGGTGGCCACGTACGACCGCTTCCTCGCCCTCCGGCCGCACTGCAGCCGCCACGGCAGCGGCCGGTTCGGGGAGTTCGTGGACCTGGTGGAGGCGCTTGGCTGGCGGGCGGGGGCGATCTGCGCTCTGGACTACGCCGACCTGGATTTGCAGGCGCTGCCGCAGGCACCGCTCGGACGGGTCCTGAAGCGGGCGGAGACCGACAAGCGCGGCGTGGAGATGTGGATACCACTGCCTGCGGATGCGAGGTCCGCCATCGACCGGCTGCTGCGCAAACGCGGCGCGGTGGGGCGCGGACCCCTCTTCCCGCGGCCGAAGGACCCCACCCGCTGTTGGACGGTCGAGTACGCGATCAAGCAGCTGCGCCACGCGGAGAGGGACGCTGGCCTGCAGCCGCAGGCGCGGGGCGCCTTCCACCCGTACCGGCGCGCATGGGTGAGGGCACGGAAGGACTGGCCGCGCTCGGACGTGGCGGCCGCGGGCGGGTGGCAGTCGGTGCGGACGCTGGAGATCTACGACGGGGCGGACGAGCACACGCTGCTCGCGGTGGTGAACGAGCCGCGCAAGCTGCGCGACGCGGGGGCGGCGTGAGAGAGGAGGAGAACGGAGCGATGGACGCTATGACACATCACGCCTACAAGGCGTTCTTGCAAGCAGTCTCCGAGGAACACGGGAGCGACCCTCCGCCCATGGACGGTTCCTCGGTGATCGAACGCCTCGCATGGTGGATGGACCGGGCGCCGTCGCACGCCGGTACGCCCATGGCGTGGCTCCGCGAATTCGCGGCGGACCTACGCAAGTGGGCGGACCTGATTGAGGCGGACGTCGGAAGCATCGCCGGCGGGCAAGAAACGTAGCAAACTACGTAGCACGGCAGGAGCGGAGACGGGAACGCCCCACGGCGCGCAAGCACATGCGGGGCGAGGGGATAGGGAGGGAGAGGCGCCGCCCGGATTCGAACCGGGGGTCGAGGATTTGCAGTCCTCTGCCTTACCACTTGGCCACGGCGCCGTACCTGCTTCGACCCCGCGGCGGGCACGAGAGCGGGCAACCGGGCTCGAACCGGCGACCTCAACCTTGGCAAGGTTGCGCTCTACCAACTGAGCTATGCCCGCGTTTGGGAACGGCAAATGTACCGGTTCGGGCCGGTCGGGTCAACCCCCGCCGGCTCCCGCCCGGGCGCCGTCCTAACCCGATCCTAAGCCGTTTTCGCCGCGTTCGCGCCCCTCTGCGCGTTGACAAGGGCGGGGGCCGCGCGCTAGCGTCTCCTGCCCCGCGTCCGGCCCGGCCGGACCCGCGTCCCCGCTGCTTCCAGGGCGTACCCGATGAAGCGCTTCCTGCCGGCCGCCGGCGCGTCGCTCCTGCTCGCCCTGGCCTCCCCCGCCCTGCACGCGCAGGGCGAGGACGCGCGCGTGCTGCCGCGGGGATGGGTGGAGCTGAAGGGGACGGGGGCGTTCACCCACTACGAGTCGCGCTTCGCGGACGGGGGCTCGGAGCCGCTGGGGGCCGCGTTCCAGGAGCAGCTGCAGGCGCTCGCCGCGCGCATCTCGGAGCCGGTGGTGCCGCCGCTGCGCTCGCGGCTGGCCGAGTTCTTCACCGGGACGGCGGCGCGCGTCACGAGCCCGGTGCTCCCGGCGGAGGTGGCGGTGGGGAGCGCGGCCGTGCGGCTCTCGGCCGACCGCCGCGACGTGCCGCTCACCTTCTCGTACGGGCTCACCGGCCGCGTCACGCTGGAGGCGACGGTCCCGATCCACCGCCGGCAGACGGAGGTGCCGTTCCTCTTCCTCTCCGGCGCCACGGTGGGCGAGAACCCCAACGCAGGGGTCAACGCGGCTGTGCTGGCGGAGGTCGACTCGGCGTTCGCGGCGCTGGGGCGCTCGCCGTACCTCCCCACGGCGGGGTCGGAGGCCGGGATCGAGCTGCAGCGGCGGGTGCGCGAGCTCACCGGCGACACCCTGCAGCTGCCGCGGCAGGGGCTCTCCTTCGCCGACCTGCTGGGCGACACGGCGGCGGCGCGGCTGGCGGGGGCCGACAGCTTCGCGCTGGCGGCCGGGACGCGGCGCACCCCCTACCGGCTGGGCGACGTGCGGGTGGGGGCGCGGCTCCAGCTCGTGAACTCGGCGCCGGGGTGGCCCTTCCCCGACAGCGCGCGGGGGGGCGGGGTGCGCAGCACGCTGGCGGTGAGCGCGCGGCTCCCCACGGGCGCCCGGACGCCGCTCACGCTCCTGGAGGTGCCGCCCGAGGGCGGGCACCTCGGGGTGGGGGTGGAGCTGCTGAACGACGTCTTCCTCTCGAGCCGGTTCTGGCTGACGGCGGCGGCGTCGTTCGACGTGGCGTTCGCGGCCGACGTGGGGCGGCGGCCGTTCCTGGCCGACACGCTGTTCCCCAGCGACAGCGCGCCGGCGCGCACGCTGCGCCGCGAGCCGGGGGCGCGGATCACGGCCTCGCTCACGCCGCGCTACCGGCTCACGCGCGAGTTCGGCTTCGCGGCGCACTACGCCTTCGAGCGCCGGGGGGCGACGACGTTCACCGCCGGCGACGCGCTGGGCGAGGTGCTGCTGGGGCCGGTGGAGACGGCGGAGGCGTGGACGGCGCACCGCGTGGGGCTGGGGATGAGCTACAGCACCATCGAGGCGGCCCGGCGCGGGCGCACGCCGCTGGCCATCGAGCTGTGGGTGCTGTACCGCAACACGGTGGCGGGGAGCGGCGGGGCGCCGCACGCGGGGGTGATCGAGGCGGGCGGGCGCCTCCCCTACCAGCTCTTCGGCCGGCCGCCGCGCGCGCGGGCGGACACGGCGGGGGCGGACTCGGCGGCGCGCGTGCCGCCGCCGCCCGGGGCGGAACCGCCGGTGCGCCGCCCGCCGCTGCCGCTGCCGCTGCCCCAGCCGGCGCCCGCTCCCGCTCCCCCGCCGGCCCCGCCACCCGCGCCGGCCCGGCCGAGCCCGCCGCCACCGCCTCCTCCTCCGTCGGGGTCGGGCGAGTGACGCATGCGGCCTCCCGGCGCAGCCGGGAGGCCCCCTCCCCCGCGCGGCCCTCGGCTGCTCGTTCCTCGCAGCCGGAGGGCGCGCTCCCCTCCCCCGCTGCGCGGTAGAGGGGAACACCTCGGCGCTTCGCGCGACGAAGTTGCATGAGGGATGCGCGCCCGGAGGGCCGGGACGCCGCCGCCACAGGGGGTATCGTGGCGGTGGTGGCCCGGCGCCGTTGGGCAACGTCGTTTGTTGCCCTACGGCGCGCGCAGCCCGGCCCGGAGCGCAGCGGAGGGACATGCCCAAAACCGCAGTGCGTCAGTGCGGAAGTGCGTTAGTGCGTAACTGCTCCAGTCCCAACGCACTCACGCACTCACGCACTCACGCACTTCTTTTCACCCCACCGCGACGCCGCGCTCCAGCAGCTCGCGGGCGTGCTCCAGCGAGACGGCGCTCTCGGGGTCGCCGCCCAGCATGCGGGCGATCTCGCGGACGCGCTCCTCGTCTTCCAGCCGCTCCACTTCCGTCGTCGTGGTGCCGCCCTGCTCCCGCTTGAGCACCCGCAGGTGGGTGGTGGCGCGCGAGGCGATCTGCGGCAGGTGGGTGATGGCGAACACCTGGTGGCTGCCGGCCACCTCGCGCATCTTCTCTCCCACCTGCAGCGCCACCCGCCCGCCGATGCCGGCGTCGACCTCGTCGAACACCAGGGTGGGGACGGCGTCCTGGCGCGCCAGTATGGTCTTGAGCGCCAGCATCAGCCGCGACATCTCGCCGCCGCTCGCCACGAAGGAGAGCGGGCGCGGCTCGAAGCCGCGGTTGAGCGAGACGCGGAACTCGACTTCCTCGGCGCCGCGCGCGCCCGGCTGCGGGAGCGGGAGGCGGGCGACTTCGAACGCGCCGCCCGCCATCCCCAGCTCGGGGAGGACGCGGTCGACCTCGGCGGCGAGACGCTCGGCGGCCGCCGCGCGCCGCCCGGTGAGCTCGGCGGCCAGGCGGTGCAGCTCGGCGGCGGCGTCCGCGGCGCGCTTCTGCAGGGCGGCCAGGTCGAACTCGGCGGAGTCGAGCAGGTCCAGCTCGGCGCGGGCGGCGCGGCCGGTCTCGACCACTTCGGCCAGGGTGGCGCCGTACTTGGCCTTGAGGCGGAAGAGGAGGTCCTGGCGGCGGCGGATCTCCTCCAGCCGCGCGGGGTCGTGCTCGATGGTGCTGCCGTAGCGCTCCACCCGCTCGGCCAGCTCCTGGAGGGCGTAGTAGGCGGTGTCGTACAGCTCGCGCAGCTCGGCCTGCGAGGGGTCGATCGCCACGAGCCGGTCCAGCGTGCGGTTGAGCGAGCCGAGGGTGCCGACCAGGGCGCGGCCGCCGCCGGAGAGGGCGTCGTACAGCGAGGCGGAGAGGGCGGTGAGCTCCTCGGAGTGCGCCAGGCGGCGGGCCTCGTCCTCCATCTCCTCTTCCTCGCCGGGGCGCAGGGAGGCGCCCTCGATCTCGTCGGCCTGGAAGCGGAGGAAGTCGGCGCGCTGCAGGGCCTCGCGGCGGCGCGCGTCGAGGTCGGCCACCTGGCGCTCGAGGGCGGCGGCCGTCTCGTGCGCGGCGGCGACCCGGGCCAGCAGGTCGGCGTGGCCGGCGTAGGCGTCGAGGATGGCGCGCTGCTCGTCGCGCTTCAGCAGCGTCTGGTGCTCGTGCTGGCCGTGCAGGTCCACCAGGTGCCGCCCCAGCTCGCCCAGCACGCCGGCGGTGGTGGGGCTGCCGTTCACCCAGGCGCGGCTGCGGCCCTCGGCGGCGACTTCGCGCTTGAGCACCAGGAGCCCGTCGTCGGCCTCGATCCCGCGCTCGTCCAGCAGCCGCAGCAGCTCGGCCCGGCCGCCCACCTCGAAGACGCCTTCCACCGAGGCGCGGTCCTCGCCGGCGCGCACCAGGTCGGCCGAGGCGCGCTCGCCGAGCAGGAGCGACAGGGCGCCCACGATGATCGACTTCCCCGCGCCCGTCTCGCCCGTGAGCACGTTGAGCCCGGGGCCGAGGTGCACGGTGAGGCGGTCGATCAGCGCGAAGTTGCGGATCCGCAGCTCGGAAAGCATGGCCGAAGGTTACACCGATGGGGCGGGGCCGTTCGGGAGGGATGTGGACGGAAGGTAAACCCGCCGGAGGAGGGCGGCAACGGGGTGACGGCTCGCCCGCGCTCCTTGCGCCAGCGGGCGGACGGCTGCGACGACCGGCGTCGGCGCCGCGCCGGGCAGCCCCCGCCCCGGCGCCTGGCGCGCCTGTCCCTCCCCCGAACTTCAGGGGAGGGACTTCGGTGATCCCCACGGGCGCGGAAACTGCCGGCTTGCCGCTGTCCTGGGGGCGGAACATATTCGACTCCCGGCCGGGCCTGCCTGATCGGCCCGGCGCCAACCGTCCCGCTGGCTTCCTCCTGGCCTATGCGATCCAACCGCCAGACCGGCCCGAACCGGCTGCTCTTCGTGGCGCTCGCGTGCGGGGCCGCCGCGCTCGCCGCGTGCAGCGACCGCAGCCCCTTGCTGCGTGAAGGGACCGCCGGACCGCCGCCGCCCGTCCTGGCCGCGGTGCAGTGCCACGTGAGCGTGCTCTCCAGGAGCTTCACCTGCGACGTCCCCGTGGCGTCCACGGGCGCCCGGGCAGACGTGGTCGTCGGCGGCCAGCACCAGTTCGTGCGGCTGACCTCCAGCAACGTGTCGTTCGCGGTGGACACGCTGCGCGCCGACGTCACGCTGCAGAACCTGATGTTCCAGCCGATCGGCACCCCCGACAGCACCACCGCCGACGCCACGGGGAACAAGATCTTCTTCCACTCCGGGCCCACGGTGACGGCCGGCACGGGCGCGGTGGAGGTGGTGACCCCCGACACCGGCACCTTCACGGCCGCCAACCAGCCGTTCTACCGCTATGTCGGCGTCCTGCTGCAGAACGAGACCAGCGGACCCAGGACGTGGAAGTTCCGCCTCTCCCCCGGCGTGCAGGGCTTCTCGTTCATCGTGTACGTCTCGGCGCCGATGCCGCGCGAGGACGGCTACATCGACGTGACTCCGGCGCACCCGTCGCAGCCGACGGGCGGCAGCGGCACCGTGCAGCTCACCGGGGTGCCGCGCACCGCGGCCGGCGCGGTGTGGACCGACACCATCGTCTGGGCGTCGCAGGACACCTCCATCGCCTCGGTGGACCCCAACACCGGGCTGGTCACAGCCAGGGAGCCGGGGACCACCGTGATCACGGCCACCAGCACCTCGCGCCCCGGCCGCACCGGGTACACGAAGTTCACCAGCACCACGACCGGCGGCCCCGACCAGACGCCGCCCACCCTCACGGCGCTCTCCATCTCGCCGCGGGTGGTCGCCGGGGCGGACTCGAACTCGGTGGTGACCGTCACCTTCTCGGCCACCGACGCGTTCAGCACCACCGTGTCGGGCGTCGGGCTGGTGGTGACCGCCGTCACCTTCGTCACCCCCGGCGGCTTCTTCGTGGGCGACAACGGGTGCCAGCGCATCTCGGGGATCTCCATCAACGGCACCTGGCGGTGCACCGTGAGCGTGCCGCGGTTCAGCGACCCGGGGACCTGGAAGATCTTCTCGTTCGCCCTCCCCGACCAGGCCAACAACCGGCGGGTGTACACGGCCGAGGACCTGCGCGCCGCGGGCTTCCCGCAGACGATCCTGGTGCTGGGCCTGTAGGACACCGCGGTCCGTCGCTCACGGGCCTCTCCTTCGCCTTCGATTTTCTCCGCGGGCTCCGCGTCTCCGCGTGAGCCACGTTCCTTTCGGCTGAACCGCGTCGTGGTACGCTGTCTGCCCGGCCTCGCGCACCCTGAGCCCCCGCGCCGCCTTGATCGTCGACTGCCACACGCACCTGAACCGCTACACGCCGGACCTGCCGGCCACGCTGGAGGAGCGGTACGCGGCGCTCCGGGCGCTGATGGACGAGCACGGGATCGACTACGCGCTCGTCATCTCCTCGTACGACGTGACGCCGGAGCGGCCGCCGACGGAGGAGGTGCTGGAGATGGTGGCCGGCGACCCGAAGATCGGCGTGGTGGCGGCGGCCACGGCGGAGATGATCCAGCGCGCCGACTACGCGCCGATCCGGGCGCTGCTCCGGGCGGGGGCGGTGAAGGCGCTCAAGCTCTACCCGGGGTACGTCCCGGTGGCGCTCGGCGACCCGCGCGTGCGGCTGCTGTACGTGCTGGCGGCGGAGTTCGGGGTGCCGGTGATGATCCACACGGGCGACACCTTCGAGAAGAGCTCCAAGGTGCGCTTCGCCCACCCGCTGGAGGTGGACGACATCGCCGTGGACCACCCGGAGGTCACCTTCGTGATGGCGCACGTGGGCAACCCCTGGTTCCTGGACGCGGCGGAGGTCCTCTACAAGAACGACAACGTCTTCGGCGACGTCTCGGGGCTCACGCTGGGCGACTTCCAGCCGCGCTACGAGCGCTTCGCGCGGGCCAAGCTCAACGAGGTGCTCGCCTTCGTCAACGACCCCGGCAAGCTGCTCTTCGGCACCGACTGGCCGATCACCGACATCGGCGGCTGCCTGAAGTTCGTGCGCTCGCTGGACGCGACGGAGGAGGAGCTGGAGGGGATGCTGTGGAAGAACGCCGACCGGGTGTTCCGGCTGGGGCTGGCGGAGGGCGGACAGGGGGGCGATGGACCGTCCTGAGGCGCCGGAGCTCCGCCTGGTGGAGGTGGTGGACGAGCGGACGCCGCTGGCCCGGGCGGCCTTCGAGCTGATCCACGACTCGATGTGGGACGTGGCGCCGCTGGACTACCAGCTGGCCGAGCTGGAGGAGACGCGGCGCGGGCTGGCCGAGGGCGGCGACTTCCACCTGCTGGCGCTGGTGGACGAGGAGGGCGAGCCGGCGGCCGCGGCGTGCGGGGTGTACCTGGAGGCGGTGAACGCGGGGTTCATCACCTACCTGGCCGTGCGCGAGGACCTGCGCAACCGGCGGCTGGGGCGCGAGCTGCGCGCGCACCTGGTGGAGGCGTTCCGGGCCGAGGCGCGCCGGAAGCGGGGCGCGGACCTGGCCTGGGTGGTGGGCGAGGTGCGCCGCGAGAGCCCCTGGCTGCGCACGCTGGTCCAGGGCGGCCGCGCGATCGCTTTCGACGTGCCGTACTTCCACCCCTGGCTCCCGCTGCGCGCCGAGGGTCGGTACGTGCTCTACCGCGAGCCCATCACCGACCGGCGCGCGGAGCTGCCGTCCGCCGAGGTGGCCGCGCTGCTGCGGGCGATCTGGCAGCGCGCCTACGGCATCCGCTCTCCCCTCCAACGCGACACCTTCCACTACATGCTCCGCCACCTCGAAGGCCGTGCCACCATCGGCGCGGACCCGGGGTTCGCGCCGCCTGGTTCCTGAGCGCGGCCTCATATCCGGCGGAAGGATCAATCCATCACACCCGAACGATGTCATCCCGAGGGGCGCGGTAGCGACCCGAGGGATCTACTCGCCTCCGCCGGTGGATCGCTCCTGGCGCGGGAACCCGCCGGCACGGTGCGCTCACCGGTCTTCAGCCGGAGCCGGACGTTAGACGACGCCGATCTCGTAGAGCATGAGGATCGGGTTGAACGTGCGCGGATCGGCGAGGTCCAGGAACTGGTCGGGCGCGTCCAGCGCGTCGCGGGCCCGGTCGAAGAGCGCGAAACAGAGGCGGTCGGAGTCCCACCGCGAGCGATACTCGACCCCGTCCACCGCGTCGGGATGGCTCCAGAAGTCCAGCGCGAGCGCCTGGCAGCGGCCGTACGGGTGCCCGTGCGCCACGTCGGCGCCGATCCCGAGCCGGACAAGGCCCGGGCCGTGGAAGCGCACCAGCCGCAGCTCGCGCAGCACCGGCACGCGGGCGATGGCGCGCTCCGCGAGCCGGGCGCGCGGGATCAGCCGGTCGTGGGGCTGGCGGATGATGGTCTCGGCGACGGAGACTTCCGGCGAGTCGCCCAGGTAGCAGATCCGGTACTCGCCCCCGGGCGCGTCGAAGCGGTTCCTCGGTCCGCCCGCGGGGTCGGGTCCGAACCAGAGAACGTCCTGTCCTTTCCTGTGCACCCTCCAGAGCTGGCTTCCCGCCGGTACACGCACGAGGGGAAGCTTGCGCGGCGCAGCCGTCACGCCGCCCCTTGCTCCCAGAACGTCCGCGCCAACTCCGCCAGTGCCCTGGTGCGGTCAGGGTCGTCCAGCGCAGCGAAGGCGGTTCCCTCGCCGGTGACCGGGTCCGGGTTCGCCAGGAACGAGAGGACGACCCACGGGTCCTCGTCCGCTCCGAACGCGGCGAGCACGTCCCGCAGCCCCTCGCGGACCCGCCCGTCGGGAGCGAACTGGCGCGCGGGGTATCCCCACTCACCGTTCGCGAGCGGGATGGCCAGCAGCCCGCCCCGCCGCTGCCGCTGCTTCACGGCCGCGACGGAGATCCCGAGCAGCTCCGCGACTTCTCCCGACGAGAGCGCTCCCCCGGCGGCCTGGAGGGCGGACTGGCGGGCGGCCGTTCCCCGAAGGAGCGAGTCCGTCCAGTCGTCCCGTTCGATCCCGATGTCCGGCTTCGCGGAGATGGCGCGCGCGACCGTCTCCGCCGGGCTCGTGGCGGCGACGGCGTCGACGAGGTCCGCGTAATCCAGGTTCCAGAGGGTCAGGCGGAGATACGCTTCGACACGCCGGAGGAGCGCTTCGCGGAGCGCCTCGAGGTCCGGCTCGGCCGTGCTCCCTCTGCGCTGAGCTCCTATCCTTCGCAACCGAGGCATGGTCTCTTCCCTGAATAGCGTCTGTGAGCTTCCGCTTGTAGCAGAGCGCGTACCTGTGTGACAACGGTAAGGTACAGGTACGCCTGGATCTGCACAACCCTGCCGTCCATTGCGCGCGGTTCTTGCGCAGGCCTGCCCTTTACTGCAGGGTGGCCGACTCCGAGGCAGAGGAAGACCGATGCGGATTCCGCTCACGCTCGCGGTGGTGCTCACGGCCTCGCTCCTGTCCGCCTGCGGGGGCGGCGAGGAGGAGCCGAGGGTGGAGATCTCGCGGCCCGAGGAGGAGGAGCGCGACACGCTGGCCCGCGCGCCGCTCACGGACGCGGGGATCTACCTGATGGTGTCGCTGGTGAACGGGTCGGAGATCAGCGCCGCGCAGGTGGCCGTGCCCAAGCTGTGGAACCCGGAGGTGCGCGCGTTCGCCGAGATGCTGCTGGCCGACCACACGGCGATGAGCCGCGCGTCGCTCCCCGTGGCCGCGGCGCTGAAGCTCGACACGGCGCGGGTGCCGCCGCAGCAGTACGGGCCGATGCAGATGGTGTCGCAGGCGCAGGGCGGGACGATCAACGTGATGCCGACGGGGCCGCGCTACGACTCCGCCTTCGTGGCGCTCCAGGTGCAGGCGCACGCGACGGCGCTCGACAGCCTGCGGCGCTGGCGGCAGGCGGCGCGCTTCCCCGGCCTGCAGGGCGCCATCGCCGCCGCCCTCCCGCGCGT
The DNA here is from genome assembly GCA_036389795.1 of Longimicrobium sp. Classification (NCBI taxonomy): domain Bacteria; kingdom Pseudomonadati; phylum Gemmatimonadota; class Longimicrobiia; order Longimicrobiales; family Longimicrobiaceae; genus Longimicrobium; species Longimicrobium sp. The sequence goes on along the minus strand of DASVWD010000099.1, from coordinate 44,969 downwards.
GCAGGCGCACCTCGACCGCGCGCGTGCGCTCCAGGCGCGGCTCGTCGCGATCCGCGGCAGCTACCCCGTCGCCCCGCCGCCGCCGGACACCGGCTGGATCCAGCGGCTCAAGCAGGCCTCCGTCCCCTACGCCACCGCCACTGCCGACACGCTCCCCGGCATGGCCGCGCCCCCGCCGCCGGATACGGTGCCGGCGACGGGGGCGGATACTACACGACCTGAAAACCTGAATCTTTAGCCGAGATTGGCCTGCGCATCATCGGCCTCGTTGCCGTCGCTGTGCATTCTTGACCTCGAGCCTTACCTCCCAAATTAGATCTTGCATTAAATTCGATTTGAAAAACACCCAATCGCCTTGTTTCTCGTGATAATTGCGAACACGCTGTTTGAGGAATTCTCTCGCGTAGTCGATGGACACAAATTGAATCCGCTGGTACCCACGTGGCTGGTAGTCTGCGACTAAAAGTTTAAGAATACGATGTGAACTTCCTAGGTCAACAAATCCTTCTTCGTGCAGCGATTCCCATTCTTCAGGAGCTAAATCCTCTGCGAATCCAAGTCGTCTAACCGAGTGCATCACACGGTCGTTTTGAAATATTGATCGAATCCGTATCCCGCTTTTAACCTCGCAAATCACACCGACAGTCCGACCTTCAGCCCAGTGGACTTCCAATCGTTGATCCCAATCCCACTGATTACCTCCGACTTCCTCAAAGACGTGAGGGGGACGGACGGCAAGCACGTCGCAATCCGATGCTTTTCGCCTGTCAGTTCGGTGCAGTACGAAGTTAGGCAACGGGAAAAATCCGTTAAATCGTAGGTACCAATATGCGACTTCTTCCCCGAAATTCATTTCGTCAGATGTCGGAGTGAAGTTGGTTTAAGCTGCGGATTACAACAACAACTGCGTCGCCATGCCCAGCAGCAGCAGGAAGCCGCACATGTCGGTGAAGGCGGTGACGAACATCGAGCTGGCGATGGCTGGGTCCACGCCCAGGCGCTCCAGCACGATCGGGACGAAGGCGCCGGCGAAGCTCCCCACCGTCAGGTTCATCCACATCGCCAGCATCACCACCACGCCGAGCCGCGGGTCGCCCTGCAGCACGAGCGCCACCCCGGCCACGATCAGCCCGATCACCAGGCCGTTGCCGAGGCCCACCAGCAGCTCCTTCCCCACGATCCCCCAGCGGTCGCGGCCGGCGTCGCCGCCCGTGAGCGCCAGGCGCCGCACGGTGACCGCCAGCGCCTGCGTGCCGCTGTTGCCGCCCATCCCCGCCACCACGGGCATGATCACCGCCAGCATCGCCAGGCGGTCGATGGTCTCCCGGAAGAGGTAGACCACCGTGGCGCCGAAGGTGGCCGTCACCAGGTTCACGCACAGCCAGGGCAGCCGCGAGCGCACCGCGTCCAGCCAGCCGCCGCGGATCTCCTCCTCCTGCGAGGTGCCGCCCAGCTTCAGGATGTCCTCGGTGGTCTCGGCCTCGATGACGTCGATCACGTCGTCGAAGGTGACGCCGCCCAGCAGCACCCCCTCCTCGTCCACCACCGGCACCACGGTGAGGTTGTAGCGGGCCACCACGCGCCCCACCTCTTCCTGGTCCATGTCCGGCAGCACCGCGGCCACCGGCGGCTCCACCAGCGCGTCGATGGAGGTGGACGGGTCCGCCGTCACCAGGTTGGGGAGCGGGAGCCAGCCCAGCAGGTGGCGCCCCTCGTCCACCACGAACACCACGTAGAAGTCGCCCACCTCCTGCGCCTGCCGCCGCACCTCGTCGATCGCCTGGGCCGCGGAGAGCGACGCCGGCACCGCCACCAGCTCGGTGGTCATGATGCCGCCCGCCGACTCTTCGTCGTAGCGCATCAGGTCGCGGATCTCGCCGGCCTCCTCGCCGGAGAGCGAGGCGAGCACGCGGTCCTGGTCCTCCGGGTCCATCTCCGCGACGATGTCGGCCGCGTCGTCGTCGGAGAGCTCCGCCATCACGGCGGCGATCTGCTCGGGGTGCAGCGCCGCCAGCGAGTCCTCGGGGTGCTCCTCGGGCTCCATCTCGGCCAGCGCCTCGGCCGCGAGCTCCGGCTCGTCGGTCAGGGCGACGAGCACGCGCAGGCGGTCGGCCTCGTCGAGCTGCTCGAGGAGGTCGGCCACGTCGCTGGCGTGGGGGAGCGCCGTCAGGAAGTCGCGCAGCGCGGCCTGGTCGCCGGCCGCCAGCAGCTCGCGCAGGCGCTCGAGCGGCTCGCGGTCGTCGGTCGCGGCTTCGGCCATCGGGCGCCCGGTGCGGCGGAAGGGTGGGGAAGAGGGAGGGCGCGGGCGCGCGCTAGGCGCCCGGCTCCCCGGCGAGGAACGACTTCAGCAGCTCCTCCTGGCGGACGAACATCTCGCTGCCCGCGCGGTCGGCGCCCTCCGGGTGGTCGTAGCCGAGCACGTGCAGCGTGCCGTGCACGGCCAGGCGCAGCACCTCCTCGGCCGGGGTGGCGCCGTACTCGGCCGCCTGCCGCAGCGCCTGCTCCACGCCCACGTACACGTCGCCCAGCGGCGCCTCGCCCTCCTCGTGCAGCGCGAAGGCGATCACGTCGGTGGGCCCCTCGTGCGAGAGGTAGTCGGCGTTCAGCCCGCCGATCTCCGCGTCGCCCACCAGCGCCACGGAGACCTCGGCCGCGCGCACCCCTTCCGCGCGCAGGACGTGGCGCACCGCCGCCTCCACCCGCGCGGGGTCGACCGGGGGCGTGACGCCCTCGCCGACGCTCACCTCGACGTCCATCTCCATCGCCTCATTCCATCAATCAAGGAACCGTGCGCGCGCAAGCTCGAAAGGCCTCACACAGAGGCACGGAGGACACAGAGAACTTCGCTCGTGTCTGCCGTTCCTCCGTGTTCTCTGTGTCCTCCGTGTGAGTCCAGCAGTTCATCTCAACGCGTACTCGTCCCCGCCCCCGTGGCCGCGGGCTCGGGCTGCGCACCGCCGTTCGCGGCCTCGCCGTCCTGCGCCGCGGGGGGCGGGGCGGGGTAGTCGAGGCGCGAATGGTACATCCCCGAGAGCGATCGGGCCAGCACTTCCTTCACGATGTTGATCTCGCGCAGCGTGAGCGGCGACTCGTCGAGCTGCCCGGCGGCGATCTTGGCGCCCACGATGCGGTCCACCAGCTCGCGGATGCGCGCCGGCGTGGGGTCCTGCAGCACGCGCGCGGCCGACTCGACCGAGTCGGCCAGCATCACCACCGCCGTCTCGCGCGTCTGCGGTCTGGGGCCCTGGTAGGCGTAGTCCGCGGGGTTGATCCTGCCCTCGGGGTCGGCCGCCTTCGCCTGGTCCTTGAAGAAGGAGATCGGCTGCGTGCCGTGGTGCTGGGTGATGAAGGCCTTCACCGCGTCGGGGAGCCGGTGCTGCTCGGCCAGCTTGAGCCCCTCGGCCACGTGGCTGCGCACGATGGCCGCGCTCATGGCGGGCTTCAGCTTGTCGTGCGGGTTGCGCCCCTTCGGCTGGTTCTCGATGAAGTACTGCGGCTTCACCACCTTGCCGATGTCGTGGTAGTAGACGCCGACGCGCGCCAGCAGCGCGTTGGCGCCGATGGCGTTGCAGGCGGCCTCGGCCAGGTTGGCCACGCTGATGGTGTGCGCGTACGTCCCCGGCGCCTCCAGCGACAGGCGCTTGAGCAGCGGGTGCTTGGGGTCGGCCAGCTCCTGCAGCGTCTGGTTGGTGGTCACCCCCGTGAACCACTCGGCCACGGGGAGGAAGCCCACCGCCAGCAGGCTGGACCCCGTGGCGTTCACCGCCCCCCAGAGCGCCGACCAGCCGATCTCCTCCAGGCTCCACGCCCGCAGGAGGCCGACCGAGAGCGCGGCCGCCGCGTACGCCGCGGTGATGATCCCCACCACCATCCAGGTCTGCAGCCGCCGCTCGGCCACGCGCACCCCGAAGGCGCCCGCCGCCCCGCCCACGGCCACGGTGAAGGGGACGGCCAGCCCCAGGAACGGCGCCTGCCCGCCCAGCACCAGCGCCAGGATCAGCGCCATGGCCAGCGCCAGCCGCCCGCCCCAGAGCACCGCCAGCACCATGGTGGCGAAGGGGACGGGGATCAGCTCCGGCGGCAGGTCGAGCCGCGCGATCACCGACGCCAGCGCCGCCACGGCCACGGTCAGCATCCCCAGGAAGAGGATGGTGCGGTCGTCGTCGTAGAGGTGCGCGCGGGAGAGGCGCAGCAGGAAGCCGACGATCCCCAGCAGGAGCAGGTTGAAGAGGACGGCCCCCGCCGCGCGCGCCGGGGCGTGCCCGCCCTCGCCGTCGGTGCGCCGCTCGGCGAGCGCAGCCTGGTAGGCGCGCAGGCGCTCCTCCTCGCGCGCGCCCACCTGCTCGCGCGCGCCCACGATCTTCTCCCCCGCCAGCACGCGCGCCTTCACCCGGTCCACCGCCGCGCGGGCCCGGGCGCGCGCGGCCTCCGTCTCCGCCTGGTTGACGGCGAGGGAGGGCTGGAACCAGCGGACGAGGAGGAGCCGCTGCAGCTCGGCCGCGTCCGCGCCCGCCCCGGCGGGGAGGCGCTGGGCGGCGGCGCCGTAGAACTGGTCGGCCGTGAGCAGCGAGTCGGCGGCAACCAGCCGCTCGCCCCCGCGCACCCCGCGCACGCGCACGGCCGAGATCCCGCTGCGCCCCGGCGAGCTGGCGGCGACGCCCGCGGGGAAGAGCTCGCGCACGGCCGCCACGGTGGCGCCCTGCAGCGCGGCGCGGCGGGCGGAGTCGGCGAGCACCTCCACGGCGCCGAGCGTGGTGGGCACGCCGCTGCGCGAGAGGACGGAGCGGACGGCCTGCGTCTCCTGCCCCGGCGGCGCGCCCCGGAGCGCCTCCTCCACCGCGGCGAAGAAGCCCGCCAGCCCGCCGGCCACGCTGTCCGCGGCGCCGGGGGCGTAGTCGTAGACGGGGGGGACGCCGCGGGCCGCCTCTTCCTGCTCGCGGCGCAGCTCCTCCTCGGTCTTGGGGATCTGGAAGGGGATGGCGGCGATGATGTCCTCGGGCGCCACCACGCCGCGCTCCAGCAGGACGGGCCCCGGCGCCGCGCCCGAGGGGAAGAGGAGGTGGATGGCGGCCGCGGTGGCGAGGAGGACGGCCAGGCGCAGCCCGTGGTGCAGGGCGCGCGCGAAGCGGGGGCGCGGCGGGAGGTCGCCGTCCCGGGGCGCCGCCCGGCGCTCGGGGGGCCGCTCCGCCGCCACCATCAGGCCTCGCCCTCCTCCGGCTCGCGCCCGGAGTGGGCCGCGTAGGCGCGGATGATCTCCTTCACCAGCCGGTGGCGGATCACGTCGCTGCCGTGGAAGTAGACGAAGGCGATCCCGTCGATCCCCTTGAGCACCTCCTCCACCTGCACCAGCCCCGAGTCCTCGCGGCGCGGCAGGTCGATCTGCGTCTTGTCGCCCGTGATCACCGCCTTGGAGTTGAGCCCCAGGCGGGTGAGGAACATCTTCATCTGCGCGTTGGTGGCGTTCTGCGCCTCGTCCAGGATCACGAACGCGTCCTGCAGCGTGCGGCCGCGCATGTACGCCAGCGGCGCGATCTCGATGGCCCGGCTCTCCATGGCCCGCCTGAGCCGGTCGTGCGGGATCATGTCCTCCAGCGCGTCGTAGAGCGGGCGCAGGTAGGGGTCGATCTTCTCCTGCAGGTCGCCGGGGAGGAAGCCCAGGTTCTCGCCCGCTTCGACGGCGGGGCGGGCCAGGATGATGCGCTTCACCCGCTTCTTGAAGAGCGCGTCCACCGCCATCGCCACCGCCAGGTAGGTCTTCCCCGTCCCCGCGGGGCCGATCCCCACCACGATGTCGTTCTCCTCGATGGCGGCCAGGTACTTCGCCTGCCCCTCGCTCTTGGCGCTGATGGTGCGCTTGGGCCCGGGGACCACCACGCGCCCCGCGTCGGCCAGGCGCTCCACGCCGCCCTCGCCCGTCTCTGCGGCGTCGAAGAAGCGGGCCACGTCGTCGGCGCCCACGGGAACGCCGCGGCGCGCCAGCTCGATCATGTGCTGGGCCACGGGGACGGCCTTCTCCACGCTCTCCACCGGCCCCGAGAGGAGGAGGTGGTCGTCGCGGAGGAAGACGCGCAGCCCCGAGCGGCGCCCGAGCTCCGTCAGGTTGGAGTCGTTGACCCCCGAGAGCGCCAGCGGGTCGGCGCCCTCCGCGGGGATCCGGTGCTGTACCGCCTGGTCAGGCATCTATCTCGACGGAAGAATGGTTCGTTTTCGGGTCCTGAGTGCTAAGTCCTAAGTGCTTAGTGCTTAGTCCTTAGAGTAGGCCTCCGACACTTCGCACTGCCGTTCGGGGCGTGTCCCTCCGCTGCGCTCCGGGCCGGGCTGCGCGCGCCGTAGGCCTGCAAACTACGCAGGCCAACGGCGCCGGGCCCCGGTCGTGCCAAACCCCCGGCACGCCCGGGTCCCGGCCCTCCGGGCGCGCATCCCTCACGCAGAGTCCGCCTCCGCGATGAGTTCCGTAGGGGCGAGCCTGCGAGTCCGTGCAGAGGCGGCATCGGCACCACCGGCCGCCTCTCGCGCACCTGCCGGCATCCAGCGGTCGAGGCAGGCCTCGACCCTACGAACCCCGCCTCGCGCTCGAAGCCCCGTCGAGTCCACCCTCTCCCAGACCTGGGAGAGGGTTGCCGCTCCAGGGCGGCGGGTGAGGGCCCCCCGCGGCTGCGCCGAAGCCGGCGATCCGCTCTCCGCCCTCCCCGGCTCCGGTCGTCGAAAGACTCCAAGAACCGGGCCAAAAGCCGTGGGGCGGGCCCGCACGTCTCGCGGTCCCGCCCTGCCGTGGATCGTCCGGCGCGCCATTGGTACGACGCAGGCGCGCGAAGGTTCGCTTACGCGCCCTCGATCGGCGTCGGCGCGCCCTCGAAAAGCGCCCGCCCGGTGGTCGTCTTGGGGAAGGCGATCACGTCGCGCAGGCTCTTCCCCCCCGACAGCAGCATCACCAGCCGGTCGAAGCCGAAGGCGCACCCGGCGTGTGGCGGCGCGCCGTACTGGAACGCCTCCAGCAGGAAGCCGAACTTCACCTTCGCCTCCTCGGCCCCGATCCCCAGCGCCGCGAAGATCGCCCGCTGCAGCTGGGGCTCGTGGATGCGAACCGAGCCGCTGCACATCTCCATCCCGTTCCACACCGCGTCGTACGCCAGCGAGCGCACCGGCCGCCGGTACAGCGCCCGCGCGGCCTCCGCCGTGAGCGCCCCGTCCCGCGCCGCCTCCAGCACCAGCGGCACGTCGTCCGGGTGCGGGCGGGTGAAGGGGTGGTGCTCGGCCACCAGCCGGTCACCTTCCGCGTCCCAGGCGAAGAGCGGGAACTCCGTCACCCAGAGCCAGGCGTGCTTGTTCGGGTCGACGAGGTCGAGCTTCCGCGCCAGGTGCCGCCGCAGCTCGTCGAGCGCCGGCTCCAGCCCCGCCTTCACCTCGTGCGTCTCCTCGGCCACCGGCGCCGCGCCCGTGGTCGACGTCACCACCGGCCCCGCCGCCCGGCTGCGGAACTCGCCCACCACCGCCACGAAGAGGTCGCCGTCCTCCATCCCCGTCGCGGCGTAGAAGGCGTCGCGGGTCCCCTCGTCCAGCGCCTTGGCGAACTGGCCGGAGAGGCCGTCGGGGCCGCGCCTGACCCAGAGCACGCCCGCCGCGCCGCCGCGCCGGGCCACCTCCTGCAGCTCGTCCAGCTCCTTGCGCGAGAGCCGCCCCCCGCCGGGCGCGCGGATGCCGCGGATGCGCTGGGCGGTGCCCGCCGTGCCCTGGAAGAGGCGGAAGTCGGCGCGCTGCAGGACGTCGGTCGCGTCCACGATCTCCAGGCCGTAGCGCAGGTCGGGCTTGTCGCTCCCGTAGCGCAGCAGCGCCTGCTCGTAGGGGAGTCGCGGGAACGGCGTCTCGATCTCGATCCCCCCCACCTCGCCCAGGATCGCCGCCATCAGCCCCTCGCCCACGCGGAAGACGTCCTCCTCGCCGGCGAAGGCCATCTCCAGGTCGATCTGCGTGAACTCGGGCTGGCGGTCGGCGCGCAGGTCCTCGTCGCGCAGGCACTTCGCGATCTGGAAGTAGCGGTCGAAGCCGCTCACCATCAGCAGCTGCTTGTAGAGCTGCGGGCTCTGCGGCAGCGCGTAGAACTCGCCCGGGTGCTGGCGGCTGGGCACCAGGAAGTCGCGCGCTCCCTCGGGCGTGGGCTTGGTGAGCACCGGCGTCTCGATCTCCAGGAACCCCTGGTCCGAGAGCCAGCGCCGGGTGACCTGGGCCGCGCGGTGGCGCGTGATCAGCGCGTGCTGCATCTCCGGCCGCCGGAGGTCCAGCGAGCGGTGGCGCAGGCGCAGCTCCTCGGCCGGCAGCTCGTCCTGCGGCCCGTAGAACACCTGGATCGGCAGCGGCTCGGCGCGGGTGAGCACGGTGAGCCGCGCGGCGCGCACCTCGATCTCACCCGTGGCCAGGTCGGGGTTGTGCTGCCCCTGGATGCGCGGGAAGACGGTGCCCTCCACCTGGACCACGTCCTCGGGCCCCAGCCGGCGCGCCTCCTCGATCGCCTCCGGCGCGCTCCACTGCGGGTCGAAGGAGACCTGCACCAGCCCCTCGCGGTCGCGCAGGTCCACGAACACCAGGCCGCCCAGGTCGCGCCGGCGGTGCACCCAGCCGGCCAGGGTCACGGAGGTGCCCGCGTCGCCGGCGCGCAAGCTGCCGGCGGCGGTGGTGCGGTACGAGGTCGGGTGCACGGGGCCGTGGCTCATGGCTGCAGGGGCTCGGCGCGGGGCGACAGGGATTCGCGTTCCTTCCGCCGCGCCTGCCAGACGGTGTAGAGGTAGAGGCCGGCCGCCACGCCCAGCGCGTCGGCCACCCAGTCGGCCAGCTCCACGGAGCGACCGGGGACGAACGCCTGGTGCACCTCGTCGGAGATGCCGTACAGCCAGCCGAGCGCCACCGCCCAGGCGGGGGCCAGGCCGGTGGCGGCGGCCGCGCGGGCCAGCAGGAAGCCGCCCAGGGCGTAGGCGCAGAAGTGCGCCGCCTTGTCGAAGCCGGGGAGTTCGGGACCCGGGACGCTGTGCCGGGAGGAGAGGAAGAAGATCGCCGCCGCCCACAGCAGCGGCGGCGCCCAGGGGGCCAGGGCGCGCCTCACGAGCTCTCGGCCTCGGAGAGGAGGCCCACGAACTCCTCCGGCGAGCCCGCCGCCGCCAGCCGCTCGCGCACGCTGTCCCTGCGCACCAGGCGCGCGATGCGCGAGAGCGCCTTCACGTGCGCCCCCGCGGCGCTCTCGGGGCCCACCAGGAGGAAGAAGAGGCGCACCGGCTGCCCGTCGAGCGCGTCGAAGTCGATCGGCTGGGGGGTGACGCCGGCCGCCATGGCCAGGCCGGTCGCGGCGGCCGCCTTGCCGTGCGGGATCGCCACGCCGCTGCCGATGCCAGTGGAGAGCACCTCCTCGCGCTGGCGGACGGCCTGCAGCACGTCGTCCGCGCTCCCCACGGCGCCCGTGTCGCGCAGCACGCCGACCAGCTCCTCCAGGACGGCGTCCTTGGTGCGCGCCTCCAGGGGGACCCGCACCCGCTCCGGGGTCAGCAGCTCGCTCAGCAGCACGGGACGGCCTCGATCTCCCTTCGGCTTCCAGAAACTGGCAGGCCACGCTTTGAGGCGTGGCCGGTGCGGACCTTGCAAAGCTAACGCCCGCCCTGTGCCGCATCAAGCACGCCCGGGAACAAGCGCCGGGGCCCGGTGAATCAAGGCCGTTCCTTCGCCCGAGCACACGATTCGAACCGACACGCAAGCCGAACGCCCGATGACCGTCGCCGTCGCCGCCGCGATCCAGCCGGACCTGGTGGGGCTCCTCCCCGAGGAGGCCGCGGCCGTGCTGCGCGACCACTTCGCCGCGCGGGGGCAGCCGGCGTACCGGGCGCAGCAGGTGGTGAAGTGGCTGCACGAGCGGCTGGCGCTCTCGTTCGACGAGATGAGCGACCTGCCGAAGGCCGAGCGCGACGCGCTCAAGGAGGCGTTCACGCTGGCCTCGCCGGGCACCGCCAAGCTCTCGCGCTCGGTGGACGGCACGGCCAAGCACCTCTGGCGCCTGCCGGACGGCGAGCTGATCGAGTCGGTGCTGATCCCCACGCCGTCGCGCCTCACCCTCTGCATCAGCTCGCAGGCGGGGTGCGCGATGGCGTGCACCTTCTGCGCGACGGGGTGGGCGGGGTACCGGCGCCAGCTCACCGCGGGCGAGATCGTGGCCCAGTACCGCCAGGCGCGCCGCTGGGCCGCCGAGAACGGCTACGGCGAGATCACCAACATCGTGTTCATGGGGATGGGCGAGCCGCTGATGAACCCCAGGGCGGTCTTCCCCACGCTCGCGATCCTGAACCGCGCCTACGGGGTGGGCGCGCGGCGGATCACGGTCTCCACCGTGGGCGTGGTGCCGGGGATCCTGCGCATGGCGGAGATGCCCGAGCAGTACCGGCTGGCGGTGTCGCTGCACGCCCCCAACCACGAGCTGCGCCAGAAGCTGATCCCGCTGGAGAAGAAGTATCCGCTCCCCGAGCTGCTCGACGCGCTCAGGAAGTTCGACGAGGCGGGGGGGAAGCGGATCACCTTCGAGTACGTGATGATCGACGGGGTGACGGACGCCCCGGAGCTGGTGGACGAGCTGGCCGACGTGGTGGGCGAGTTCAAGGCGTTCGTGAACCTGATCCCCTTCAACCCGATCCCGGGGACCGACTGGAAGCCGTCGAAGCGGGCGCGGCTCACCCACTGGGTGGAGCGGTTGGAGGCGCGGGGGATCGCGGCCGCCGTGCGCGAGAGCCGCGGCAGCGACATCGCCGCCGCCTGCGGGCAGCTCCGCGCCGAGGCCACGCAGGGACGCAAGCCGGTGCAGATGGGGTCGATCTAGCGCGAGGGTCGGCTGGGGTTACGGGCGCCTGAAGGCGCGGCAACAACCGCGGGAAGCCTCACAGAACTGCGTGAGGCTTCAACTGCGTTGCGGGACGAAGTTCTCCCTCCCACCGCGCAGCGGGGGGAGGGTCGGGGAGGGGGGCTGACCGCGGCCGCGCCGAAGCCGATCGAAGCGGGCCGGAAGTCACCCAGTTTTTCCTACCACCTCCCGCCGCCCGACCACGTGCCCGCCGTGTCGAAGTCCAGCTCCGGCTTGCGCACGTGCCTCCGCGGCGGCAGCGCGTCGCCGAAGTCCATGCGCGCGGTGTCGATCCCGAGCGCCTCGTTGAGCGGGCACACCTTGGTGATCGCCGTCTCCGTTACGAGCACCCCGGCCACCATCGCCAGCAGGCCGGGGAGGCGGCCGCGATTGCCTCCCAGCGCCGCGTAGCCCAGCACCAGCAGCCCCGGCCCCACCACCATCCTCATCTTGCGGTCCGCGCCGCCGACGTTCTCCCTCATCGGTCCCTCCCGAGCGCGTCGTTCCACCGTCCCGGTGATCGGGAGAGGGTACACGCACGCCGCAGGCCGCGCGTCGGATACCGGGGAAAGGAGGGGCGAGGATGATTTCGTTGTCTCGACCATCCCCGTAGCAGTATCATCCGGACGCGCTCTCGTGCTCCCTGACCGCGCCACCCACCCGCCGCCGATCCGACGATGCCGCTCCCTCGACTGCCGCGTCTCCGGCCGTCCCGCGCCCTGCGCCCGCTGGCGCTCGCGCTCGCCCTGGTGCCCGCCGCGCACGCCGCCGCCGGCGCGCAGGTGATCTGGCGCGGGCGTTCGGGCGGCTTCGACATCACCTGGGACACGAGCGACGTCTCCGCGCGGCGGGTGGGCGACGGGCGGCTGGTGTTCTCGCTCAAGCAGGCGTTCGACGCGGAGCGCGCCGGCCGGACGGGAGACGACGATCCGCCGATCCGCGAGGAGATGGTGACGTACCGGCTGCTCTCCGTGGTGGGGTCGATCGTCAGCCTGGAGCAGTACTGGTACTGCGACTGCGGCGGCGCCCACCCGATCTCGGGCCGCGGCTTCGTCTCGTACGACCTCGCGCGCAGCACGCCCGCCAGGCCCCATCCCGTCCGCATCACCGAGTTGGTCCCCGAGGCGCCGCTGCTGCGCGCCCTCACCGCCGACCGGTTGATCCGCGGCGTCATGGACTCGGTGGACGTCCGCACCGCCCGCTCGCTCGCCGCGCTGGTGGACACCCTGAAATACCAGGGCACCTTCGTCGCCACCCCCGACGACGACGAGCAGGGCATGGAGTGCTCGTACTCCGTGGGCGAGAGCTTCCCCAGCGACTTCGCGCTGCACCACGTCGAAAACGGGCAGCTCGCCATCCGCTTCAGCCTCTCGCACTCCGTGGAGATCTGCCGCGGCCGGATGGTGCAGGTCGGCGTGCTGGTCCCCGTTCCGCCGCGCCTCCAGCCTGCGCTCATGGCGGCGGACGCGCGGAGGTCGGGCTACCTGATGAAGGACGTGCGGAGGATCGCGGGAGACCGGGAGACGCGGATCGAGTGGGAGGCGAAGTAAGGGAGCGGAAGAAAACGCGCGACGCCCGCGGGATCTCCCGCGGGCGTCGCGTCTTGCCGCCGCCGAGCGATGCGGCCGCCTCAGACCCGCGGTCCGTGCCGCTGCTCGCGCCGCTCCTCGTAGCGGATGAAGAAGAGGCACGCCAGGTAGACCAGGAACGTCACCACGGCGAAGACGCCCATGTGGAAGAAGAGCTTGCCCATCGCGCAGTCGGCCGGTTCGGGGTGATTCGCGGTTGCCGGCCGCCAACATACAAGGGCGGCGCCGTCGAGGCTAGATGATGCGGTCCATGCATTCCGCGCCGAGGCCGGTCCTCGCGCCGAACCAGCCTGCGAAGGCAGGCTTCTCGCCGTTGTTGCCGCGGGTTCACCCGCCTTTGGCACCCCGCGCACGGGTGATCGAAGCGGGAAGAGGCCTCACACCGGCTCGTCGCTGATCTGCTCGGCCGCGAGTCCCAGGTCCTGCATCCGCAGGGTGCAGAGCACCTCGTCCGTGGGCTGGTCCATCCCCGCGACGCGGTTGGCGTGCTGGGCCACGGCGTTCTCGAACAGGTTCCGCACCTCGCGGCCGTTGGCGAAGTTCTCGCCGCGGTTCTCGTGCATCTCCGCGAACAGCTTGTCCGCGTAGCCCGACGCCTCGGGGTCCAGCGTGTACCCGCTCTCCCGGCACAGCTTGTCGAAGATGGCGCGCAGCTGCTCCGGCGTGTAGTCCTCGAACTCGATGTAGCGGTTGAAGCGGCTCTCCAGCCCGGGGTTGCTGCCGACGAACTCGCGCATCGGCTCCGGGTAGCCGGCCACGATCACCACCAGGTCGTCGCGGTGGTCCTCCATCAGCTTCACCAGCGAGTCCACCGCCTCGTAGCCGAAGTCCTCCGAGCCGCGGTTGGTGGTCAGCGCGTACGCCTCGTCGATGAACAGCACCCCGCCGAGCGCCCGCTCCACCACCTCGCGCACCTTGATGGCCGTCTGCCCCACGTAGCCCGCCACCATCCCCGAGCGGTCCACCTCCACCAGGTGCCCGCGCGAGAGCACCCCCAGCGCGCGGAAGATCTCGGCCAGGATGCGCGCCACCGTGGTCTTCCCCGTCCCCGGGTTCCCCATGAACACCATGTGCAGCGACATCGGCGGCACCGGGAGCCCCCGCTCGGTGCGCATGCGGCGCACGCGGATCACGTTGGTGAGCGTCTCCACCTCCTTCTTCACCCGCTCGAGCCCGACGAGGGCGTTCAGCCGCTCCATCAGCTGGTCGAGGGTGGCCACGTCGGGCTCGGGCGTGACCCCCGCCGCGCCCGAAGCCGCCCGCGCCGCGTCCGCCGCCAGGCCGCCGGGGTGGTCGGTCCAGGCCACCTTCACCCCCTGCGCCTCCGCGAAGCCGCGCAGCACCGCCAGGTGGCTGGTGAGCAGCTCGATCTCCTGCGGGTGGCTGGTCTTGTCGACGGCGATGACGCCCAGCCCCAGCTCGCGCAGGCACCAGAGCACGTCGCCCGCCGCGCGCGTCTTGGCGGCCAGGTCGGCGGCCACGATGGCGCGGAAGTAGTCGGGCGTGCGGGCCAGCTCGAAGCGGCGGGTGGCGTCGCGGATCACCTTCACCGTCTCGTCGTGGGTGGGCTCGTTGGGCTGGAAGGGGCGCGCCATCTCCATCACGTACGCCACCTCGTCGGCCCCCGAGGCCCCGTCCGCGCCGATGAGCGAGCCCAGGAGCCCCAGCACGTGCCGGGTGAGGTCGGCGTAGCGGTCGTCCTGCTTCTTCCAGAAGCCGCGCTCCGCCGCGTCGTCCACGGCGTCGAAGATGCGCTCCGCGTAGCGGGCCGGGCTGCGCTCGATGGTCATGCTGCTTGGGGAGGGAGGGGAGGATCGGGTATCGGTCGCCGCGGATGAACAGTATCGCATCACCTCCCTGCTGTCATCTTCGCACTTCGCACCTCGCGCTTCGCACCGCGGTTCGGGCATGTCCCTCCGCTGCGCTCCGGGCCGGGCTGCGCGCGCGGTAGGGCACGATACGACCGTGCCCAACCGCGCCGGGCCACCGCCGCCACGATACCCCGTGTGGCGGCGGCGTCCCGGCCCTCCGGGCGCGCATCCCTCATGCAACTTCGGTCGCGCGCAGCGCCGGGTCGCGAGTGCCTGAAGACACCCGCTGGAACTACGGAAAGCCTCGCAAACCCCGCGAGGCTTCAACCGCGCACCCCATTTTCGCTCGGGTCAGTCGCGCGCAGCGCCGAGGTGTTTCCCCTCTCCCGCAGTCTGGGAGAGGGGAGCGCGGCCCCTGGTCGTGAGGAACGAACGACCGGGGACGCGCGGGGGAGAGGGTCCCCGGCGGCTGCGCCGTCGGGGAGGTCGAGGCATGCCTCGACCCTACGGACGCGCCGCGGGTGGCCCCAGCCGTACCATGATCCGCCCGTCCACCGCCACGCCGCCCTCGGGGAAGGCGAGCCACGGGTTTACGTCCAGCTCGCGGATCGCCTCGTGGTCGCCCACCAGCTGCGAGACGCGCTGGACCATCTCCTGGAGCGCGTCCAGGTCCACGGGCGGCTCGCCGCGCACCCCCTTGAGCAGCCGCGCACCGCGGATGGCGCCGATCATCTCCCGCGCGTCCACGTCCGTCACCGGCTGCACGCGGAACACCACGTCGCCCAGCGCCTCCACGTAGATCCCCCCCAGCCCGAACATCAGCACCGGCCCGAACTGCGGGTCGCCCGTCATCCCGATGATCGTCTCCTTCCCCCCGCCCACCATCTTCTGCACCAGGACCCCGTCCACCTCCTCCGCCCCGATCCCCGCCCGCCGCGGCGCCTCCACCGCCACCCGCTCCCACGCCCGCCGCAGCTCGTCGGCGTCCTCCACGCCCACCACCACGCCGCCCACGTCGCTCTTATGCACGATCCTGGGCGAGAGGACCTTGAGCACCACCGGCCAGCCCACGCCGTCCGCCGCCTGCAGCGCCTCGTCCAGCGAGCGCGCCACGCGGTACGGGGCCACGGGGATGCCGTACGCCTCCAGCACCCGCATCACCTCCGCCTCCGCCAGCTTCTCGCGCCCCTCCGCGCGCGCCCCGTCGATGATCTCCGCCACGGCCGCACGGTCCACCTCGAACGTCCGCACTGTGCCCACCGGCCGCTCCGTCCAGCGCCGGTAGCGGTACATCGCCCCCAGCGCGCGCACCGCCGACTCGGGGAAGCGGTAGCCGGGGATCCCCGCCGCGTTCAGCTCCGCCAGCCCCTGCGGCAGTCCCTCGCGCCCCATCAGCACCGCCAGCACAGGCTTCTCCTTCTGCCCGGCGGCCACCTGCACGATCGCCTCGGCCACGTCCTCCTGCCGTATGCCCAGCGGCGGGACGAAGGTGGCGATCACCGCGTCGACGTTGGGGTCGGCGAGGACTGCTTCGACGGCCACGCGGTAGCTCTGCGGCGTGGCCGAGGCGATCATGTCCACCGGGTTGGAGAGCGACGCCTCCTCGGGGAAGTGCGCTGCCAGCATCGCCCGCGTGGCCTCGGCGAGTTCCGTGACCACCAGCCCCTGCGCCTCGCACGCGTCGGCGATGATGATCCCCGGTCCCCCGGCGTTGGTGACGATGGCCACCCGGTTGCCGCGCGGGATCGGCTGGTGCGAGAACGCCATCGCCAGGTCGAACATCTCCTCCACCGTGTCGGCGCGCAGCACGCCGCACTGGCGCAGCAGCGCGTCGGTGGCCAGGTCGGTGCCCGCCAGCGCGCCCGTGTGCGACGAGGCGGCGCGCGCCCCGGCCACCGAGCGGCCGCTCTTCACGGCGATGATCGGCTTACGCTTCGTGATCTCGCGCGCCAGCTGGGTGAACTTGCGCGGGTTCCCGAAGTTCTCCAGGTACATCAGGATCACGCGGGTGCGCTCGTCGGCCGCCCAGTACTCGATCAGGTCGTTGCCCGAGACGTCGGGCTTGTTGCCGACCGAGACGAACTGCGAGATCCCGATCCCGTACTCCGCCGCGTAGTCCAGGATGGTGACGCCCATCGCCCCGCTCTGGCTCATGAAGGAGACGGGGCCGGCCGGCGGCATGGTGGGCGCGAAGGTGGCGTTCATCGACCGGTCGGGCGCCGTGTTCAGCACCCCCATGCAGTTGGGGCCGACCAGGCGCATCCCGTAGCGGCGCACCACCGCCACCAGCGCCTGCTCGCGCTCGATCCCCGATCCGCCCACTTCCTTGAAGCCCGCGGAGATCACCACGAGCGCCTTCACCCCCTTGCGCCCGCACGCCTCCGCCGCGCCGACGACCAGGTGCTTGGGGACCACGATGACGGCCATCTCCACCTCGTCGGGGATGGCCTCGACGCTCGCGTAGGCGCGGATGGAGTGGATGGCGGCGGCGTTCGGGTTCACGGGGTAGACGGCGCCCGTGTAGCCGTGCCGCAGCAGGTTGTCCAGGATCTGGTAGCCGATGGTGTTCGGCGTTCGCGACGCGCCGATCACGGCGATGGACTTCGGGCGGAAGAGCGAGTCGAGCATGTAGGACGGAAGTGCGTGAGTGCGTGAGTGCGTGAGTGCGTGAGTGCGTGAGTGCGAAAGTGCGAAAGTGCGAAAGTGCGAAAGTGCGAAAGTACTGGATCGTGCCTGCACACCGTCGTTTTCGTAGGGGCGAGGCATGGCTCGTCCGGGCCGCGTCCGCGCGGCGGCCGGCCGCGCGGGCGGGAATGTACGGCGCGCCCGGCGCTCGCACCAACCGGCATCCGCCTGCGCAGGTGAAGGGAGAAGCCCGACTCCCTTTCGCGCGCGCCCGCTCTGTTGCAGCTTTCTGCGGCCCAGGCGACGCCGCCGGTCCGCCCGGTGCCGGCGGCAACTCTTTCCGCCGCCCGAGCGTACCAGGTGCCGGCCGCGCTCCACCGGGCTCCGCGAACCGTGAAGGAAGTCTTCCCCATGCCGTTTCCCCTCCGCCGTTCCAGGCCCGTGCTTCCGGGCCGCCCGGGCGTCCTGCTCCCGGCGCTCGCCGCCGCGCTCCTGGGGCTCGCGGTGCCGGCGAGCGCGCGGGCACAGCAGCACGAGCACGAACATCACGCCGCGCCGCCGTCCGCCCAGCGGCACGTCCACCCGGAGCCGCGCCCGGGGATCGACGCCACGGGGGTGCTGCCGGTGTCCCAGGTGAAGGGCCGGGCGAGGCAGGCATACGTCGCGGCCCGGCGGATCCCGCAGGTGCTGGACGGCATCTACTGCCACTGCGACTGCCACGAGCGGCACCCGGAGCTGCGCTCGCTGCTGGACTGCTACAAGAGCCAGATGGCCGCGGACTGCGGGATCTGCCAGGGCCAGGCGACCCTCGTCCTGAGGCTGCACCGGGAGGGGAAGACGCTGGAGGACATCCGGCAGGCGGTAGACACGGCATACGGCGGCGGCTCGTAGCCGCGGGGCCAGCCCGTACCGCAGAGAGGTGAGTCGAGCCTCCGCGTTCCGATGGGACGCGGAGGCTCCGCTTTTCCAGCATCGATCCTTCGACCTTGCGCCGGGAGGAGGAGTGCTGTATCCTTCCATCCGGCTGAACGAATGAAAGCGAACGGCGCGCCCCCGATCTTCGACCGCATGTCGGCGCTGGCCGACGGCACGCGCAGCCGGCTCCTGCTGCTCCTGGAGCGGCACGAGCTGACGGTGGGCGAGCTGTGCGCGGTGCTCCAGCTCCCGCAGAGCACGGTGAGCCGGCACCTGAAGCTGCTGGCGGACGAGGAGTGGGTGGCCGGGCGCGCCGAGGGGACCAGCCGCCGCTACCGCATGGTGGCCGACCGCCTGGACTCTTCCGCCCGCCGGCTCTGGCGGCTGGTGCGCGAGGAGGTGGCCGCCACCCCGGCGGCAGGGCAGGACGCCGAGCGGCTGCGCACGGTGCTGGCCCAGCGCAGCACGCGCTCGCAGGAGTTCTTCTCCTCCGCCGCCGGGCAGTGGGACAGGCTCCGCGCGGAGCTGTTCGGGCAGCGGGCGGACCTGGCGGGCCTGCTGGGGCTGCTCGATCCCGAGTGGACCGTGGCCGACCTGGGGTGCGGGACGGGGCAGGTGAGCGAGTCGCTGGCGCCCTTCGTCCGCCGCGTGGTGGCCGTCGACAGCTCGCCGGCGATGCTGGCGGCGGCGCGCAAGCGGCTGGGCGCGCTCGCGAGCGTGGAGGTGCGCGCGGGCGAGCTGGAGGCGCTCCCGCTGGACGACGGCGAGGCGGACGCGGCGCTCCTCTTCCTGGTGCTGCACTACGTCGCCGAGCCCCAGGCCGCGCTGGCCGAGGCGCGGCGGGTGCTGAAGTCCGGCGGGCGCGTGCTGGTGGTGGACATGGCCCCGCACGACCGCGAGGAGTACCGCCAGGCGATGGGGCACGTGTGGCTTGGTTTTTCCGGCGAGCAGATCGGCCGCTGGATGGAGGAGGCGGGCTTCGAGGGCTTCCGCCGCGTCCCCCTCCCGCCCGACCCGGCCGCGAAAGGGCCGACGCTGTTTGCCGCGTCGGCAAAGGCCGCGGGGTGAGAATCAGCGTGTCTCGGCTGAGGTCGGCGCGGCCGCGGCGGCCCTCACCCGCCGCCTTAGAGCGGCAACCCTCTCCCAACTTCGGGAGAGGGTGGACATGACGGGCCCGGCGCGGGGCGGGGTGGATCGTTGAGAACGGGAGGAGGGGGATGCCCAGGCTGATCGAGGCGCCGGCGATCGTGGAGGCGGCGGGGAGCAAGCCGAAGCGGATCGAGGAGTACGCGGGGCGGGTGAACAGCGGGCACCGCGAGGTGAGCGTGGCGCGGATGCGCTCGCCGGAGGGGTGGGTGGAGCCCGGGCAGCGTCCCGAGTTCGAGGAGATCACCGTGGTGCTCCAGGGGATGCTGCGGGTGGAGCACGAGGCCGGGGCGCTGGAGGTGCGCGCGGGGCAGGCGGTGGTCACGGCGCCCGGCGAGTGGGTGCGCTACAGCACGCCCGAGCCCGGCGGCGCCGAGTACGTGGCCGTCTGCCTCCCCGCCTTCTCCCCCGAGACGGTGCACCGCGACGGGTAGGGAGCCGTAGCAGGTCGTCACACCGCGAGGCCAGATGCGTGCGCCGGACCCCGTGCGGCACGAGAACCGGTAGTCCGCGAAGGCGGACTTCGTGTGGTTGTTGCAGCGAATTCATTCGCCCGAGTGGGCCGAACCCGAACCAGGGAGAGCAACGTGGACGCAGTCGCCGAGCTGACCAGCCCCTTCGCGGCCGCCGCCGAGGCGGGGCGCGAGCCGTTCAAGGTGAAGGACCTGTCGCTGGCCGAGTTCGGCCGCAAGGAGATCCGCCTGGCCGAGCAGGAGATGCCCGGCCTGATGGCGCTGCGCGAGGAGTACGGCGCGCAGAAGCCGCTCACGGGCGCCAGGATCATGGGCTCGCTGCACATGACCGTGCAGACGGCCGTGCTCATCGAGACGCTGGTGGAGCTGGGCGCCGACGTGCGCTGGGTCTCGTGCAACATCTTCAGCACGCAGGACCACGCCGCGGCCGCCGTCGTCGTCGGCAAGCACGGCACCGTCGACGAGCCGCAGGGGACGCCGGTGTTCGCCTGGAAGGGCGAGACGCTGGAGGAGTACTGGTGGTGCACCGAGCAGGCGCTGATGTGGCCCGACGGCGGCGGCCCCACCCTGCTGCTGGACGACGGCGGCGACGCCACCCTGCTGGTGCACAAGGGCGTGGAGTTCGAGAAGGCCGGCCGCGTCCCCGACTTCGACCCCGAGAACGACGCCGAGGAGTGGGGGGTGATCCTGCAGCTCCTCTCCCGCGAGCTGGTGGCCAACCCCGGCCGCTGGACGAAGGTCGCCGCCGGGATCCGCGGCGTCTCCGAGGAGACCACCACCGGCGTGCACCGGCTGTACGAGATGATGAACGCGGGGACGCTGCTCTTCCCGGCGATCAACGTCAACGACAGCGTCACCAAGAGCAAGTTCGACAACCTGTACGGCTGCCGGCACTCGCTCACCGACGGCATCCTGCGCGCGAGCGACGTGATGCTGGCCGGCAAGGTGGCCGTGGTCTGCGGCTACGGCGACGTGGGCAAGGGGTGCGCGCAGTCGCTGCGCGCCCAGGGCGCCCGCGTGATCGTCACCGAGATCGATCCGATCTGCGCGCTCCAGGCGGCCATGGAGGGGTACCAGGTGACGGTGCTGGAGGACGTGGTGGAGACGGCCGACCTCTTCATCACCGCCACGGGGAACAAGAACATCATCACCGTGGACCACATGGCGCGGATGAAGGACAAGGCCATCGTGGGCAACATCGGCCACTTCGACAACGAGATCGACATGGCCGGGCTGAAGAAGTTCGCCGGGATCGAGCGGATCAACATCAAGCCGCAGTACGACGAGTGGCGCTTCCCCGACGGCCACAGCGTGATGATCCTGGCGGAGGGCCGCCTGCTGAACCTGGGCTGCGCCACCGGGCACCCCAGCTTCGTGATGAGCAACTCCTTCAGCAACCAGGTGATCGCGCAGATCGAGCTGCACCAGAACGCCGACGGCTACGAGCGCAAGGTGTACACGCTGCCCAAGCACCTGGACGAGAAGGTGGCGCGGCTGCACCTGGACAAGCTGGGCGTGAAGCTCACGAAGCTCACCCCCGACCAGGCCGCCTACATCGGCGTCTCCCCCGAGGGCCCGTTCAAGCCGGAGCACTACCGGTACTAGGCGGGATCCATCCGCTCCAGGTCGGCGACAACAGGAAAGGCGCACGGCGATGTCGTGCGCCTTTCCGTTGCCGGGTTCGGGTTGATTCTGAGGATCTCCCGTGCCGGAACTTGGCGGCTCACCACACCTCGTTTCCGACGCTGAGGCCGGTGTCGGTCTCGTCGTGCAGGTTCTCGGGAGTAATCTGCGCGAGGAGATCCTCCAGCCTGTATGAAGGCTCGGTAGGGGAGTGATGACGAGCCGTCCACCCTGCATCGCGAGGTCTACCTCCGGACCGGGGCTCAGGTGCTCTCCGAAGCGAAAGATCGGGGAATGCGGAGAGCCGGGCTGTTTCCCCACCTCTGTATGCGCAGTCGCATGACTTACTCCGGATCGAGGTCCTCGACTGCGGGCTCCCGGCGCAGCTCCTCGGAGTAATCCGAGAGCGTTTCTCCCTGCTGGTCCAGAAGGTAGGCCAGATCCGCCGCGCGGTAGCAGACCTGCGTTACGAGGGCTTCGATCTTGGCGGGATCATCGAGCCCCTCTTCCAGCGCGCGCTGGACCGAGATGCGCACGCCGCGCCGGAACGACTCGGCCGGAGTCGGCGCGTCGACGATCTCCCTGGCTTCCCCGTAGGCCCGGCGCGCCACCTCGGCCTCGGCTTCGTCCGTGTCGAGCGCCTTCGCCAGCCGCGCCGCGTCCCACCCTTCGCGGTCCGCCCGCTCGAGGGTGTCCACGTCCTGCGGCATCAGCTTCGTAAAGCGTTCGTTGCGGACCTCGAGATGGTCCCAGTAGTTGGCGTAGCTGTAGCCGTAGACCTCGGCGGCGAGGAGCTGGCGTCGGTTCATGTCCGGCCTCCCGGCGGCGGGAAGAAAAGCAGGAAAGTAAACAAAGTGTGGGTAGGGCGATACGCTCGCAACGTTACCGTGGGAGCGTGGGGCCGCGCGGGCTGGCGTCCAGGATCACAGTCCGTCACAATCCGGCGAAGATCCTCTTGTCCCGAAGCCCGGCAAAAGACTTTTCTCACGCAGAGTCAGCAGAGTCAACGGAAGGGTTCTCTGCTGACTCTGCTGACTCTGCGTGAGGCTTTGTAGTTTTACTGCCTGGCGTAGACGAAGCTGATCTCCGGCGCGTCGCCGTCCACCTTCTGCCGGACGGTCAGCCGGTTGCCGTCGGCGCTGTAGCTCCCCCGGTGCACGAAGCCCGGGTACGTCGTGGAGACGAGCATGGGCTCGCCGGTGAAGGCGTCGTACATCAGGTCGCCGCTGTCCGTGAAGGTCCGGCTCCACGCCAGCACGCCGCCCTCGTAGGTGTCGAGCGTGAGGCGCTGCTCCCAGCGCGAGCCCAGGATCCGGATCGCGCCGCCCGTGGCCACCACGCGCAGGGTGTGCGAGACGCCGTCGTCGTCCTCGATCACCCTGTCGTAGAGGCGGGCGGGTACCGGCCGGCCCTCCGCGCTCTCCAGCCGGAACACCGTCTGGGAGAGCACCCGCACCGTCGCGCGGCCCACCACCCCGGAGACGGTGGCGGTGATCTCCGTGGTCCCCACCCCGCGGGCGGTCACCCGGCCGGACGCGTCCACCGTGGCGACCGACGCGTTCTCGCTGGCCCAGGCGATGGTCCGCCCCAGCGGGGCCCCGCTCGCGTCGAGCGCGGCGGCTCCGAGCGACGCCGTGCCGCCCACCGCGAGCTCCACCGCCGCCGGCGTCACCCGGACCGAGCGGACCAGCGTCAACACGCGCACCGTCACCGTGTCGCTCTTCCCCTCCACCGTCGCCGTGATGGTCGCCGTCCCGGCCGTGCCGGCCACCAGCCCCCCCGTATTGCTCACCCACGCCACCGACTCGTCGCTGCTCTGCCACACCGGGACGCGCATGTTCAGGTCGCTCCCGTCCGCGGCGCGCGGGACGGCGATCAGCTGCATGCTCCCGCCCTCGTACAGCGCCACCGGGCTCTCGGGGAGGATGGTGACCGTGGCGACCGGCTGCGGGCGGACGGTGAGGGTCGCGCGCCCCGCGCGTCCCTCGCTGCTGGCGGTGATGGTGGCCGTCCCCTCCGCGAGCGCCGTCACCCGCCCGGCGGAGGTGACCTTCGCCACCGCCTCGTCGCTGCTCTCCCACGCGATCGTCCGCCCGCCCAGCACCGTGCCGTCGGCCGCCTTCAGGGTGGCGGAGAGGTCCTGCGCGGCGCCCACCTCCAGGACCGGCGCGTCGGGCGTGACGACGACCTCGGCCACCGTCTTGACCGGGCCGGGCCCGTTGCCGCCCCCGTTGTTGCCTCCGTTGCCCGGCTCGGAGCCGGTGCCGGTGTCGCCGCACGCGGCCGCGGCCAGCACGGCCGCCGACAGGATCCACAGGCGCATGGTCTTCATACGTTCCCCCGTTCGCAGTTGTGTGGTCGTTTCGCCGGGCGGCGGGTACGTCGCCCCGGTCGCATCACAAGCTGGCGCGGAGGGGTTACGGGACGATTACCGGGACGAGCGGGAGCCGTGTAATCGCCCGGTAATCGGGGCGGGGCGACCTTGGGTGCGGTGAACGCGCGCACCTCCCGCGCGTCCGGACGACCCCGCAGCCAGAGCGAGCCCCGATGAGACCGACCGCCGATCCGCCCATCCTCGCACCCCGCTCCGCCCTGCGCCCCGCGCCCGGGGTGATCGAGGCGGTGGTCCAGACCGGCGCGGTCGAGACGCGGTACCGACGCGCGGGGAGCGGCGCACCCGTGCTGCTCCTGGCGGGCGAAGGCGCGCAGCCGCTGCTCGCCTCGCTCCTGTGCGAGCTGGCGATGCGCTTCCGCGTGATCGCGCCCGAGCCGTGGCGCGCGCGGAACGGCGATGCCCCGCCGCTCGCGACCTCCGCCTGGCTGCGGGACGTGATCGACGGGCTGGGGCTGGCGCGGCCGAGCCTGGTGGCGGACGAGAGCTTCGGCGTGGCCGCGCTGCACTTCGCGCTCACCGACCCCGCGCGGGTGGGCCGGCTGGCGCTCGTCCGGAGCGGCGCCGCGGACCCCGCGCTCGACGACGGTGGGATCGGCGACGCCCTGCTCCACTCCGGGCACCCCATCCTCCTCCTGCACGCAGGTCCCGACGGCGCGCCGCCGGGGATCGGCGCGGCGGCGGGCGACCGGCTGGTCCGCTTCCTGGCGGGGGAAGTGGAAGGGCGGTGATCCGGCGCTTTCCGCCCGCGTGTTGACGGGGCGGCGCCGGGCCTGTGAGATTGTCGGGTAAGGTCATCTGTTTCTCGGCATCTCCCGGCATCGACCAACCCGATCACCGCCGTTCCAGCGTTGCCTTTCCTCCCGCGCGCACCCTTCCGCCCGCTCGGCGCGCCCGTCCGCGCCGGCGTCGCTCGTCTTTTCCCCGCGGGGACGGGCCGTTCCGTCCGCCCGCGCGCGGCAGCGGAGCCGCGGGCATGAGCGCGACGCGTACGGCGGACAGCCTTCCGGTCCAGCTCACCAGCTTCGTCGGCCGCGAGAGCGAAGTGGCGGAGGTGCGGCGGCTGCTCGGCTCGACGCGCCTGCTGACGCTCACCGGCGCCGGCGGAAGCGGGAAGACGCGCCTGGCGCTGGAGGCGGCGGCGCAGGCGGCCGGGGAGTATCCGCACGGCGTCGCCTGGGTCGAGCTGGCGCCGGTGCAGAGCCCCGACCTGATCCCGCGGCAGGTCGCCGCCGCGCTGGGGGTGCGGGAGGAGGGCGGCCGTCCGCTCGTCGACGTGCTGCTGGAGGTGCTGCGCGAGCGGAGCGTGCTGGTGGTGCTCGACAACTGCGAGCACCTGGTGGAGGCCTGCGCCCGCCTCGCCGAGCTGCTGCTGCGCGGCTGCCCCGGGGTGAAGGTGCTGGCCACCAGCCGCGAGGCGCTGGGCGTGGCCGGCGAGCGCGCGTGGCTGGTGCCCGGGCTCGCGCTCCCCGGCGGCGAGGGGGCGGGGCTGGAGGACGCGGCGGGCGCCGCCGCGGTGCGGCTCTTCGTCGAGCGGGCGCGGGACAGCGCGCCGGACTTCCGCCTGACTGCGGCGAACGTGCCCGCCGTCGCGCGGATCTGCCAGCGCCTCGACGGGCTCCCGCTGGCCATCGAGCTGGCGGCCGCGCGCGTGCGGGTGCTCACGCCCGAGCAGATCGCGGAGCGCCTCGGCGACGCCTTCCGCCTGCTGACCGGCGGGCGCCGCACCGCCGTCCCCCGCCAGCAGACGCTGCGCGCCACCATGGACTGGAGCTACGGCCTCCTCTCCGGGCGCGAGCAGAAGCTGCTGGAGCGCCTCTCCGTGTTCGCCGGGGGCTTCACCATCGACGCCGCCGAGGCGGTCTGCGCCGGCGAGGAGGTCGAGCCGTTCGAGGTGCTGGACCTGCTCTCCGCGCTGGTGGACAAGTCGCTGGTGGCCATGCAGGAGCAGGGGGGCGCCGCGCGCTGCCGGCTGCTGGAGACGGTGCGGCAGTACGCGGGGGAGCGGCTGCGCCAGGCGGGCGAGGAGGAGCGCTGGCGGCGCCGGCACCTGGAGCACTTCCTGGCGCTGGCGGAAGAGGCCGAGCCGCGGCTCACGGGACCCGAGCAGGGCCGCTGGCTCGCCCGCCTGGAGGCGGAGCACGACAACTTCCGCACGGCGCTGCGCACGGGGCTGGAGACGGGGGATGCGGAGGCCGCGGCCCGCCTGGCCGGGGCGCTCGCCCGCTACTGGCAGCAGCACGGGCACCTGGGCGAGGGCCGGCAGTGGCTGGCGGAGGCCCTCTCGGCCGGAGGGCTCCGGGAGCAGACGCGCGCGAAGGCGCTGCTGGGGGCCGGCAACCTGGCGACGCGGCAGCGGGACTATGCCGCCTCGCGGCCGCTGCTGGAGGAGAGCGAGGCCCTCTACCGCGCGCTGGACGACCGGCGCATGACCGGGCGCGTGCTCAACAGCCTGGGACTGGCGGCCGCCGACCAGGGCGACTTCGCGCGCGCGGAGGCGCTCTACGAGCAGGCGCTCCCCCTCCTGCGGGAGGCGGGGGACCGGTGGTTCGCGGCGATGGTGCTGAACAACCTGGGGACCACCGCGCTGCGGCGGCGCGACTTCGCGCGGGCGGAGGCGCTCTACGGCGAGCGGCTGGCGCTGGCGCGCGAGATGGGCGACCCGGCGGGCGCGGGGAACGCGCTCAACAACCTGGCGGCCACGGCCTACGAGCAGGGCGACTTCCACCGGGCCGGGGGACTCGTGCGGGAGTCGCTGCCGCTCACGCTCGAGGGCGGCAACGTGTTCATGGCCCTGCTCTCGCTGGCGCACCTGGCGAAGGTAGCGAGCGCCACGGGCGACGACGAGCGCGCGGCGCGCCTGTTCGGGGCGGCCGAGGCGCGCCTGGCGGCCGTCGGCTCCCACGTCACTCCCGTCGACCGCGAGGCGTACGAGCACGCCCGGGCCGCCACCCGCGCGCGGCTGGGCGAGGCCGCCTGGGAGCGCGGGTGGAGGGAAGGGCAGGCGCTGCGGCTGGAGCAGGCGGTCGAGTTCGCCCTCGCGCCCGCGCACGCGGCGGGGGACGTCCCGGCGGACCGGCCCCCCGCGTCTTCGGTGCTCGCGGAGGCGTCGTCCGACGCCGGGAGCGACGCCGCGGCTGCCGCGCCCGCGCTCGTCGTGCGCGCGCTCGGCCCGCTGGAGATCGCCACCGAGGGCGAGCCGCTGGCCCCCGACGCGTGGACCCACGCGCGGCCGAGGGAGCTCCTGGTCTTCCTCCTCGGCCACCCGCAGGGGAGGACGCGCGAGCAGGTGGGACTCGCGTTCTGGCCGGACGCCTCCGCCGCGCAGGTGAAGAACAGCTTCCACGTGCTCCTGCACCGCCTGCGCAGGAGCCTGGGCCGCCCCGACTGGATCGTGCAGGAGGGGGAGCGCTACCGGATCGCTCCCGGGCTGGAGGTGTGGTTCGATGCCGCCGTCTTCGAGCGCGAGGCCGCGGCCGCGCTCCGGGACGCGCGCTCCGGCGCCGCCGGGGCGGAGCAAAAGCTCCGCGCCGCGCTCGGCCTCTACCGCGGCGACTTCCTGGAAGGCGAGGCGGTGGGCGACTGGCACCTGGAGGTCCACGACCGCCTGCGCCGGCTGTACGTGGACGGCCTCTCCGCGCTCGGCGGCCTCCTGATGGAGCGCGGCGACTTCGCCGGGGCGGCGGACGTCTTCGAGCGGCTGGTGCGCAGGGAGGAGCTCGGCGAGGACGCGCACCGCCGCCTGATGCTCTGCCTGGCGCGCGCGGGGCAGCGCGACCGCGCCCTGCGCGTGTACGAGCGCCTGCGGGCGCTCCTGCGCCAGGAGCTGGACGCCGAGCCCGAGGCCGAGACCGCCGCCCTGGCGGAGGAGATCCGCCACGGGCGCCTCGCGGCCTCGCCCGAGCCGCAGCCGGGATAGCGCCGGCTCGTCCTTCGTCCCCCGCGCGGAGCCGTGCTCCGCCCGCTCCCAAGCCGCCGCCGAGAGACAGGTCGTGCTCGGAACCTAGCGTACGGGGGGTGAGTAGACGTAATCTTCCCTGTTTTCCGCGCCCCACGACTCCGACCATCTTCCCGGAGCGACCATGTCTGGTTCCACCCTGCGCGCCGCGCTCCTCGCCCTCCTGTCGGCCGCGGCGCTGGGCGCCTGCAACGGCGACCGCGGCGGCGCCGCCCGCGGCGGCGAGGACGACAACGTCCCCGAAGAGCAGAAGTTCGGCGGCACCGTCACCATCGGCGCCTACGGCGACCTGCAGTCGATGAACGCGCTGACCTCCAGCGACAACAACAGCAACTCGGTGCAGCGCGAGCTGCTGTTCATGCCGCTCATCAAGTACGACGAGAAGCTGAACCCCACGCCCTGGCTGGCCGAGCGCTGGGACACCGCGCGGGTGAAGCCCGACACCATCGAGCTCACCTTCCACCTGCGCCGCGACGTGAAGTGGCACGACGGGCGGCCCACCACCGCGCGCGACGTGCTCTTCACCTTCCAGCGCGCGGTCGAGCCCAAGACGGCGTTCCCCAACGCCAGCGGGTTCGACCTCTACGACAAGCGCGCGGTGCTGGTGGACGACTACACGATCAAGTTCCGCCTGCGGCCGCACTCCGACTTCATGGACATGTGGTACCAGACGCCCGCGATGCCCGAGCACATCCTGGGCAGGGTGCCGCCGGAGCAGCTGCTGAACCACCCGTTCGGCACCAAGACGCCGGTGGGGAACGGGCCGTTCCGCTTCGTGCGCGCCGTTCCCAACCAGGAGTGGGTGTTCCAGGCCAACGACTCGTTCCCCGAGGCGCTGGGCGGCCGCCCGTACGTGGACCGGGTGGTCTACCG
The DNA here is from genome assembly GCA_036389795.1 of Longimicrobium sp. NCBI lineage: Bacteria > Pseudomonadati > Gemmatimonadota > Longimicrobiia > Longimicrobiales > Longimicrobiaceae > Longimicrobium > Longimicrobium sp. The sequence goes on along the minus strand of DASVWD010000099.1, from coordinate 16,697 downwards.
CAACATCCCCGAGCAGACCACGCTGCTCACCGAGCTGCTCACGGGGCGCATCGACATCTACCTGGGGCCCCGGCCCGACATGGCCGCGCAGATCCAGAACAACCCCAACACGCGCCTGATCGCCGCGCCCAACCGGCAGTGGGTGTACATCGCCTGGAACACGCGCCTGCCGCAGTTCTCCGACGCGCGGGTGCGGCGGGCGCTCACCATGGGGATCGACCGGCGGCAGATCGTGGACGCGCTCCTGTACGGCTACGCCGACGTGGGGCGCTCGACGGTGACGCCGGCGCACTGGAGCTACGACACCACCGACGTGCAGACGATCCTGCCGTACGACACGGTGCAGGCGCGCCGCCTCCTCACCGAGGCGGGGTGGACCGACCGCAACGGCGACGGGACGCTCGAGAACGCGCAGGGGGTGCCGCTGCGCTTCTCGCTCAAGACCAACCAGGGCAACGACCTGCGCAAGGACATCACCGAGGTGGTGCAGGCGCAGCTCGCCAAGCTGGGAGTGCAGGTGACGCCGCGGCTGGTGGAGTGGAACACGCTCATCAGCCAGCTGCAGGGGACGGAAGGGGCCGGCGGGAAGCGCACCCGCGACTTCGAGGCGACGGTGAACTCGTGGGTGGACTACTTCCGCAAGGACGACAAGGACATCCTGCACTGCACCAACCTGGAGAGGCCGTACCAGTACGTGGGGTACTGCAACCCGCGCGCGGACCAGCTCATCGACACGCTCGCCGTGCTGATGGACCGCGACCAGGCGATGCCGCTGTGGAAGGAGTACCAGCACCTGATGGTGCAGGAGTCGCCGTACACGGTGCTCTACTACCCCAAGCGCCTGACGGGCGTGAGCCGGCGCCTGCGCGACGCGGAGATGGACATCCGCGGCGAGCTCACCAGCGCCACCCGCTGGTGGATCGACCCCGCCCGGCGCGGCGCCACCGCTCCCGCCGCCCCGCGCCCGGCCGACACCCCCCGCGGCGACACGACGAAGCGATAGCCTCCGCCGCGGGATCGAGACCGACGAGCGGGGCGGCGGACTTCGGTCCGCCGCCCCGCTCCCGTTCGTCGCCCGCCGCCTGTACCGGATCCGGAAAACATCAGGCCTCACGCAGAGTCAGCAGAGTCAACAGAGGGGTTCTCTGCCGACTCTGCTGACTCTGCGTGAGAAAAGTCTCTACCCGGTTCGACGATAAGAGCTACCGCCGCTCGACGGCGAAGTCGGCGACGTGCACGTCGAGCCGGTGGTTCACGCGCAGGCCCACGATGCCGTCGGTGTTGAGATACGGCACCTGCGACTTGAGGAACTCGGCCACCCGGGTGCCGTTCACCAGGAAGCGCACGCCGAAGGCGCCCGCCTCGGCGGCGACGGCGTTGGTGGCCCTGCCCTGCGTGTCGGCCCTGGCGATGGCCGCGTGCTCGGTCCAGGGGACGATGTCGTGCAGGTCGCCGTTGGCGGCGCGGTGGCGCACCATGTACTTCCCGTCGCCGCGCACCAGGAAGTACATGTAGTCGGGCCCCTGGGGCGCCTCCCCGTCGAGGTTCTTGCCGGCCAGGACCAGCCCGTACGCCTCGGGGTGCTCGGGGGCGCGCGTCTGGGTGAAGGTGGCGCGGGCGCGGTACTCGCCGCTGGCGGCGTTGGCCGGGTTCCAGTAGATGGCCGCCGGCCCCGAGGTCACGTGATAGCCGCCGCCCATGGCGGTGAAGGTCACCTCTTCCAGCTTCGCGTCGGCGCGGTCGGCGCGGGCGTGCCAGCCGCCGGGGAGGGTGGTGTGCGGGGCGGCGCCGTGGGCGTGCCCGCCGGCGCCGCCGCCGTGCTGGTGCTGCGCGGCGAGCGGCGCGGCGGCGCCCACCAGGGCGGCGGCGAGGATCAGCGTTCGCATCGGGTGGATCTCCGCGAAGGGTTGAGCGTGGGTCGGGGTGGTCGGAAGCTAGTCGCGCGGCGGAGGGCGCGAAAGTGCGAAGTGCGAAGTGCGAAAGTGCAGGGTCGGAGCCGGCTGTACCCTGTCCCCTGCAGTTGCGTGAGGGATGCGCGCCCGGAGGGCCGGGACCGGGCGTGCCGGGGGTTTGGCACGACCGGGCCCGGCGCGGTTGGGCACAGTCGTATCGTGCCCTACCGCGCGCGCAGCCCGGCCCCCTTCAGGGGGACACGCCCGAATCCGCAGTCGCCGTTCGCCGTTCGAAGCGCTTCGACGCTCAGAAGGGCAGGGGGAAGAGCAGGAGGAAGCCGTTGAGCATCAGCAGCGTGCCGAGCGCGCCCAGCGCCACGGAGACCGCCAGCACCCTGCGCGAGGTGGCCAGGATGGCCACGGAGCCCAGCACGATGGCCAGCTGCAGGAAGACCTCGGAGTAGTCGAAGTTGCCGTCGCGCGCCCCGGCCCGCTCGCGCTCGCGCTCGTAGGCCCGCGCCTGCGCCGAGAGCTGCTTCTTCCCCTCGCCGCGCAGGCTGTCGCCCGGCGCCCGCGGGTCGGGCTCGTCGTCGTAGCGGGCGATGGTCTCGCGGTAGCGACCGAGCTTCTCCTCGAGCGCCCGCCGCGCCTCGGGGGCCAGCCCCGGCGCGGCGAGCCGCACCTCCAGCTCGTCGGCGGCCAGGCGGTAGGCGGTCTGGCGCACGTTCTTGGCCTGGTAGAAGGCCCAGGTGTCGCTCGCCTTGATGTTGTTGTGCACCAGGTCGTCGGTGGCGTTGCCGCCGCCCAGGCTGCCGATCGCCAGCGCCGCCGCCAGGATGGCGATCAGCAGCGCGGCCCGGTTGCGGAACTTCTCGTCGGCTTCGTGCTCGGCGCGCTCCTCCCTGATCTCTGCGATCAGCTCGGCGGCATCCGTCGCTTCCATCGCCATCTGCGGAAAACTCGTGACTACGGGGGTGGTGGATGGAACAGGATCCGGCACGCCGGGGCGGACTCGCGTGCCTGTCGAGCCGGGTGCGGGGCGGAGCGGGCGGGACGGGGTGCCGGGCCGCGCGGGGCGGCAAAATCGGGCGCCCGCCCGCGGCGCGCAAGGGCCGCGGGCGGGCGCGGGGGGGGGCCGGGCCCGGCTCCGGGATCAGGGCTGCGTGTTGGCGTTGGGCCGCTCCACGACCTCGCGGCGCGAGCCGCGCTCGCCGGTGAGCGTCCACACCAGGAGGATGGGGCCCATGGCGTAGCGCGGGTCGCCGTTGGGGATGAACTCCACGCTCTCGATGCTCTTGGGCTGCAGGTTGCGCACGATGATGTCGTCGGCGTACAGCCCGTCGACGAACACGGAGACGACCGTTCCGCGCGTGAGGAAGCGCAGCGCCCGCGGGTCGTCGAGCACGCTGATGCCGGGGATGGTGCGCACCAGGTCGCCCACGCTGTGCATGGCCTCCAGGCGCGGCTCGATCTCTTCGCGGGTGATGCGGGTGCTGCGCGCCCCGCGCGAGCGGCCGGTGCCGGCCAGCCGCTGGATCGGGCGCGCGGTGGCGACGATCGGCTGCAGCGCCACCGCCTGCCCCTGCGCGGCGGCGCCCCCGCGCTGGGCGGCATCGGTCCCGGTCTCGGCGCTCGCCACCGCCTCGGTGTTGGCCTGGGCGGCCACGCGCGACTCGGCCGCCGACGAGCCGCGGTTCTCCGCCGGGGCCACCTTGACCTCGATGTCGGTGCCGGGCGCGTCCAGGACGTTCACGAAGGTGCTGCGCTCGGGGTAGCTGGCGTGCGACACCTGCAGCGCGTACTGCCCCGGCAGCACCTCCTCGAAGAGGAAGCGCCCGTCGCGGCCGGTGAGCACGCGCTGCCCGCCCAGATGTACCGTGGCGGCGCCCACCGGCCGGTTGGTGGACGCGTCGATCACCTGCCCGGTGACGGTGCGGGCCATGGCCTGCTCCGCCACGCCCGCGGGGGCGCTGCGCGCGGCCGCGGCCGCCGCCTGGGCCAGCGTGGTGCGCGGCAGGTCGATGGAGAGGTCCTGGTGCGCCCGCTGGTCGGCGGCCAGGCGCAGCGTGGAGGTGGCGGTGGAGCCGCCCATGGCCGCGCGCACCTGCAGCGGCACGCCCACGGGGACGGAGCAGGCGCGGAAGACGCCGCCGGCGTCGGCCTGCAGCCGCACGCTGTCGGCGCCGGCCTCGCCCGTCCACGACACGGTGACGGGCGCGGCGGGCAGCGCCACCCCGTCGGTGCTCCGCACCCGGCCGGCCAGGGCGGCCGTCCCGGGGGTGCGCGGGCACGCCTGGGTGAGGAGCGTGCCCATGGAGGGCACGTGGAAGTCGCGGCGGGCGGTGGCCGAGCGGCGCACGCTCACCCGCGCGGGGTCGAAGGCGTGGCCCAGCGAGTCGAGCCGCGGGTGGGTGACTTCGACCTCGTACTCGCCCGCGGCCAGGTCGCGCAGCACGTAGGCGCCGGCGGAGTCGGTGACGGCGGCGAGCTGGGTGCCCGAGAGCGACACCCGCGCGCCGGCGAGCGGCCGGGCGCGGGTGCTGTCGTAGACGGCGCCGGCCAGCTGGGCGAGGCCCTCCAGCGGCACCGGGCGCCCGCCGGCGGTGCGGATCTCGGCAACGTCGCCGCCCTCCTCGCGCAGCGCCGTGATCACGGCCAGGTGCCGGAAGCCGCCCACGGCGGTGCTCTGCTCCTCGACCATCGGCAGGCGGATGCGCCAGCTGCGCACGATCCAGGCGCCATCGGGGAGGCGGTGGAAGTCCACCTCGCCGCCCAGGCGGCCCGCCACGGGGCCGCGGATGTTGAGCCCGGTGTAGCGGTACTCCAGGCGGCGCAGCTCGGCGGTGGCGGCGTCGAGCCAGAGCACCCCCTCCACGTCGGGGACGCGCCGCTCGCGCACGGGCTCGAAGGCGAGCCCCACCCAGTCGCGGTGCCCGCGCGGGGCCTCGGCCACGTGGAAGCAGTGCGACTCCTGGAAGAAGCCCGAGGTGAGGATGTCGGCGTCGGGGGCGAAGTAGACGGTGTTGCCGCGCTCGGCCTGCACCCACCCCAGCTCCAGGCGGTAGGCGGGGACGCTCACGAACGGCTTGGCCAGGAAGGCGCTCTGGGTCCCCGAGCTGTCCTGCAGCACCAGGTCGTCGCCCGCGCGGGTGGCGCGGGTCCAGCGCCTGACCAGGTAGCGGTAGGGGCGCGCCTCCTCGGTGCCGCGCGTGCCCCGGAGCGCCTTGCGGGCCTCCTCCCACAGGGTGGTCACCTGCACGCCCCCCTGCGCGCGCGGGGCGCAGCGGCTCCTCCCGGTCACCACGATCCCCTGCAGCTGGATGCGCTGGGCGGCGGCCGAGAGCCGGTACTGCAGCGTCTGCCCCGCCTCCAGCCGGAGCGCCGGGGAGGTGGCATTGGCGTAGCCCACCCGCTCCAGGCGCAGGGTGTAGGTGCCGGGGCCGCCGGCGCGGAGCACGAAGCGGCCGGCGTCGTCGGTGAGGGTGCTCCCCACCTCGCTGCCGGCCGCGTCCAGGAGCACCACCATGGCGCTGGAGATGCGCTCGCCGCTCTCGGGGTCGACGGCTTCGCCCGCCACGGTCTGGGCGGAGAGCCGCGCGGCGGCTCCGAGGAGGAGGATCGGGAGGAGAAGTCTGGTCCGCATGGGAGAGGCCCCGGCAGAAGGACAGCGCGCGCTCGGACGGCCGGCAGGTTTTGCGAATACTGGACGTTGCCGCATCGGGCTCCGTATGTCAAGGTGCGGCGCGGACTTGTCGCCATTCCGCAACCGCCGGTCGCACCCTCCGGCGCACGTTGCAATTGAACGTCCGCGGGGGGGAAGTTCTGCCCGCGCGGGGCGAGGTGTGGATACGAGGGGCGAGTGGTGTGGGGGAGGGACGGAAGTGCGTGAGTGCGTGAGTGCGAAAGTACGAAAGTACGAAAGTACAAAGTGCGAGGTACGGGGTACGGCGTACGGCGGCGCCTTGCCCGTAGGGGCGAGGCCTGCCTCGCCCGGCGGAACTCGCGGCGGCGCGGCAGGCTGCGTCGCGCGCCGATCTCGCCGCGGGAGTCCGCGCAGGCGGACTTGCGCCGTTGTAGCGGCCGGTTTCAACCGGCCGACTCAACCGGCCGACATCAACCGGCCTCGTCGGTTCGATCGGACGGTCGCCTACGGCCTGCGGCCCGGCGGCAGCGTGCGGTCCCAGTGGAGCGCGTCGTAGCGGCGCAGGACCTCGAGCGTCTGGTCCAGCGGGAGGGCCTCGACGGTGGCGCGGCGGCCGCGGACGGTGGTGGCGCGGAAGAGCGAGTTGTAGATCGCCTCCTCCGTGGCCTCGGCGACGGCCTGGAAGAGCGGCGAGAGGGCGTCGTTCGGCAGGTCGGCCACGCTGGCCGGGGTGGCGCCTCCGCGGCGGCGCACCTCGGCGGCGGTGGAGAAGGCGATCACGTAGTCGCCCGAGCCGTTGGTCATGCTGGCCCCCGTGCGCGCCAGCCCCGTGAGCGCGCGCGCGGCAAGGCGCTCGAGGTTGCGCGCGTCGAGCGGGGCGTCGGTGGCCACCACCATCATGATGCTGCCGTCGCCGCGGTCCCCGGGCCCCGCCGCGGGCGGCGCCAGCTCGCGCTGGAAGGCGTAGCGGCCCAGCTCGCGCCCCACCGGCGCGCCGTTGATCGTCAGCACCCCGCCGTAGTTGCTCTGCACCAGCACCCCCACCGTGTGGCCGCCCAGGCTCGCCGGGAGCCGCCGCGAACTGGTGCCGATCCCCCCCTTCCACCCGAAGGCCACCGTCCCCGCCCCCGCGCCGACGGAGCCTTCTTCCACCGGCCCGGCCGAGGCCGACTCCAGGGCGCGGACCACGTGCTCGGGGCGGATCGGGCGGGCGCGGATGTCGTTCAGGCCGCCGTCGTTCGTCTCGCCCACCACGGGGTTGATGGAGCGCACGTCCTCCATCCCCGGCCGGGCCAGCAGCCACGCCACCATCGCGTCGGCCGCCTTCCAGACACAGAGGGTGCAGGTGAGCAGGATCGGGGTCTCCAGCTCGCCCAGCTCGCGCACCTGCGTGACGCCCAGCAGCTTGCCGAAGCCGTTGCCCACGTGGATGGCGGCGGGGACGCGCTCGCGGAAGAGGTCGCCCCCGTGCGGGAGGACCGCCGTCACCCCGGTGTGGACGGAGTCGCCCTCGACGACCGTCACCTGGCCCACGCGCACGCCGGCCACGTCGGTGATGGCGTTCAGCGGGCCGGGCGGGAGGATGCCGGCCACCACGCCCGCCTCGCGCGCGCGGGGGCGCGCCTGGGCGGAGCCGTCGGTCGCGGGGAGCATCGTCAGCACCAGGAGGGCGGCGAGGACACGGGGGAGAGCGGGCACGGCGGTGGCGGCTCGGGAGTACGGAGGTTGCGGGCTCGCGGGGGAAGATCGACCGGGCGGCGGCGGAGCGCAACAGAACCGGCCGCCCGGGTGTCACATCCGCGTCGCCCGACCCGTTGAACTGGCTGGACCCCAACCCGTCTGCCCGATGAAGACCCGTCTCCGTCTCGCCGCCGCGGCGCTCGTGCTCGCCGCCTGCGGCACGGCCGACCCCACGCCGCGCGACCCCGAGCTGATGGCCGCCTACCGCGGCACGCAGGCGCCTTCGATCTACGGCCTGATCGGCGAGCGCCAGCGGCTGAGCCTGACCTCGCCGCAGGTGACCGCGCTCGACTCGATCGCCGAGGAGCTGCGCACCACCAACCGCCGCCTCACCGACTCGCTGCGCGAGATCACCGGCTCGCGCCCGGGTGGGCCGGTGCGCGCGCCCCGCGACTCGGCGCAACGGGCGGCGTTCCTCCCCGTGCTGCGCCGGATCGGCCAGAACAACCAGGCGGCCGTGCGCGCCGTGGAGTCCGCGCTCACGCCCGACCAGCGGCGGATCGTCTGCGACATCGCGCGGGAGAACGTGGACGAGCGGACCCTGCAGGCGGGGCGGCGCGGCCCCCCGGGCGGGATGCGCCGCATGCCCCCGGGGGGGATGGAGCCCGACAGCCTGATGCCCGCCGGCTACCGCGGCTGGCCCTGGTGCGGGCCCGTCCAGATGCGCCCCGACAGCCTGCGCCCGCGCACCACCTCGTCCAATTCGTCCGGCCGGGGCTGAGGAGCCGCCCTCGAGAGGGTCTTCCCGCGAAGGCGCGTAGCGAGCGCAGCGGGAACGTGTCTTGCCGCACCCCTCCCGCTGGCCCCCGCATCCCCAGGGGCGGCGCGAAACCTCACGCGAGGAGGGAGCGATGAAAAAGCTGCGGCTGGAACTGGACGACCTGGAGGTGGCGAGCTTCGAGCCCGACGCCGGCGCCGACGGGAGGGGGACGGCGCACGCGCACGAGGAGCAATGCAGCGGGGGGTACACGTGCGGCATCGACTCCCGCGAGCCCAAGGACGGGTACGAGCAGATCCGGACCCGCTACTGCTGCGTCTGAGCGCGGCGCCAGCCGGCCTGGAGACAGGGAGCCCCGCCACGAGCGATCGTGGCGGGGCTTCCTCGTGAAACGCGCCGCCGGGCGCGTCCGCGGCCCCCCGGCGCTGGGCGTCCGGCCTGGCGGCGGCGTGCGTCGCTCAGTCGCCGGTGTCCGGCTGGGTGGTGTCGCAGCAGCCCGGCGAGCAGGTGGTGAACACGGTGCAGCCGTGTCCCGACGAGCCGGAGCGAAGCTCTTCCATGGGCGCCGCGCCGGTCTCGAACGTCTCCACCGTGAGCTGGTCTACCTCGATCCTGTTCTTCATCGCGGGCCTCCGATCGGTCGGGGTGAGGGTCAGCGCTTGCCGAGGTCCTGCGTGTCGGTGTTGCAGTTCTCGGGGCAGCAGGTGGTCAGCACGGTGGTGCACATGTAGCCCGAGGAGCACTCCGTCCCGGTCATCACCATCGCCGCGCTCAGGGGGTGGATGCCGGTCTCGAAGCTGTCGATCTCCAGCCGGTCGATGCTGAGGCTGCGCTTCTTCATGCCGTCCTCCGCGTGCTGGGTGGGGGTACGCTGACGATATGCCTGGCAAGATAATTAAGACGGAATAGGAAAGAAGAGATTTGCGCCTGATCCACCATGGCAGCACCTGCGGCGGCAATCCTGTACGCACGACGGTCTTTTTGTGATCTATACACCGGGATTGGCGCAGCTGGTGGACGCAGGCCTGCACTCGGCCGGGGTGGGTACGTCTTCCTCGCCGGCAGGAGCCGCTCGTGCCGCGCGGGTCGCATTTCGTCCCATCCTCGTCGTCCGGCGGGCGGAACGGGGCCACCTTGCTCCCGGGCCCGGCGCACCGGGCGAACGCCGCCGGCGCCGGGTCCGCCCACCCGAACGTCGGAGACTGGAACGATGACGAAGAAGCTGACGCTGGACCTGGATGAGCTGGCGGTCGTCTCCTTCGAGACCGCCGCGCCGGCCCGGGAAAAGGGAACGGTGCGGGGCCACGACTGGGCTTGGAGCGACGAGTCCATCTGCCCCACCACCGCGCCGTCTGACCGGCGCCCCTGCGTGTGACGTGATTCCCCGCACCTCGACGCAGCAGCCCGGGAAATCCTCGGGGCCCGCTGCCCACACGAATGCCGGAGACCGGAACGATGACGAAGAGGCTGACGCTGGACCCGGAGGAGCTGGCGGTCGTCTCCTTCGAGACCGCCGCGCCCGCCCGGGAGAAGGGAACGGTGCGGGGCTACGACTGGGCCTGGAGCGACGACTCCGTCTGCCCCACCACCGGGCCGTCGGACCGACGCCCCTGCGTGTGACGTGATTCCCCGCACCTCGAAGCAGCAGCCCCCGGGGATCACCCTCGGGGGCTGCTGCTTTGCGCCGGGGTGATGAAGCGAGCGGTCTTCCGTGTCGCTGCCGCGCCCGGCCCACGCAGCAAGGGGAGAAGATTCTTCGGCCCTGCCGTCGATGGGGCGGCCGCGGGTTCCGTGTGACCGGGCCTCAGAATGACAGCGAACACCTACCGGTGCTTCGGAACCGGGATCGATTCCCGCACCCTACTCCCCCCGGAACACCGGCCGGCGCTTCTCGTTGAAGGCGGCGATCCCCTCGCGCGCGTCGGCGGAGCGGAAGCAGTGCATCTGGGCGTCGCGCTCGGCGGCGAGCATGGCGTCCAGCGGCTCGTCGAGGGAGCGGGCGAGAGAGCGTTTCGCGGCGGCGAGCGCCAGGGGCGGCCTGGCGGCGAGCTCCAGGGCCAGCTTCCTCACCTCCTCGTCGAACGCGTCCGCCGGGACCACGCGCTCAAAGAGGCCGATGCGCAGCGCCTCCTCCGCCTCCACCATCCGCCCCGTCAGCACCAGCTCGGCGGCGCGGCCGCGGCCCACCAGGCGCGGGAGGAAGTACGTCGCCCCCCAGTCGGGGTGCAGGCCGATGCGGTTGAAGGTGATCCCGATCGACGCGCGCTCCGACGCGATCCGCACGTCGCAGGCGAGGGCGAGCGACGCGCCGGCGCCCGCCGCGGGGCCGTTCACCGCGGCGACCACGGGCTTCCCGACGCGCGCCAGGCGCCGGATCACCCGCATCCCCGCCTCCACCAGCCGCTCGAACGCCGCGTCGTCGCCGCGGGCGAGCAGGTCGCTCATCACCTCCACGTCGGCGCCGGTGCAGAAGCCGCGGCCGGCGCCGGTGATCACCAGCACGCGCGCCGCGGGCTCGGCGTCCGCGCGGTCGATGGCCTCGTACAGGTCGTCGCGCATCGCCCCGGCGAAGGCGTTCAGCCGGTCGGGGCGGTTGAGGGTGATCCAGGCGACGCCGTCCTCCACGCGCAGCAGGACCAGGCCGCTCTCCGCCGCCTCCGCGCGCTCCGTCATCCCTCCACCCGCTCCACGATCATCGAGATCCCCTGGCCCACGCCGATGCACATGGTCGCCAGCCCGTAGCGCACGCTCTGGCGGCGCATCTCGTGGACGAGCGTGGTGAGGATGCGCGCGCCCGACGAGCCCAGCGGGTGCCCCATCGCCACCGCGCCGCCGGAGACGTTCACCCGCGCCGGGTCGACCCCCAGCGCCTTGATGCAGGCCACGGACTGCGCCGCGAAGGCCTCGTTCAGCTCCACCAGGCCGATGTCGTCGATGGACAGCCCCGCGCGGGCGAGCGCCTTCCGAGTGGCCGGGACGGGGCCGATCCCCATGCGGTGCGGCTCCACGCCCGCCACGTCGCTCGCCACCACGCGCGCCAGGGGGGCGAGCCCCAGCCGCTCCGCCGCCCCGGTGGACGTCACCAGCAGCGCTGCCGCGCCGTCGTTGAGCCCCGACGAGTTGCCGGCCGTCACCGTGCCGCCCTCCCTGCGGAAGGCGGGCTTGAGCGCCGCGAGCCCCTCGGCGCTCGTGTCCGGCCGCGGATGCTCGTCGGTGTCGACCACCAGGGGCGGGCCCTTGCGCTGCGGGACCTCGACGGGGGCGATCTCGCCGCGGAAGTGCCCCTCGGCGATGGCCGCGCACGAGCGCCGCTGGCTGGCGAGCGCGAAGGCGTCCTGCTCCTCGCGGGTGACGCCGTACTCGGCGGCGACGATCTCGGCCGTCTCGCCCAGGCTGACGGTCCACTCCTTCGGCATCTTCGGGTTCACGAAGCGCCACCCCAGCAGCGAGTCGGCCGTCTCGGGGACGCCGCGGGGGAAGCCCTCGGTCGGCTTGAGCATCACCCAGGGCGCCCGCGACATGCTCTCCACGCCGCCGGCGATGAACACCTCGCCCTCGCCGGCTTTGACGGCGTGCGCGGCGCTGCGGACCGCCTGGAGCCCCGAGCCGCAGAGGCGGTTCACCGTCTGCCCCGCCACGGTGACGGGGAGGCCGGCCAGGAGCCCGGCCATGCGGGCGACGTTGCGGTTGTCCTCGCCCGCCTGGTTGGCGCAGCCGAAGATCATGTCGTCCACCAGCGCCGGGTCGATCCCCGTGCGCTCGACGATCGCCTTGACCACGGTGGCCGCCAGGTCGTCCGGCCGGACGGAGGAGAGCGCCCCCGCGAAGCGCCCGATCGGCGTGCGGACGGCGTCGATGATCAGCGCGTCGGTCATTGAATCAGTGCCTAGTGCCTAGTGCCCAGTGCCCAGTGCCCAGGAACAACCCCGCAGTTCCTGGGCACTGGGGACTGGGCCCTGGGCACTGCCGTTACCCCAGGTTCACCCAGATGCTCTTCACCTGCGTGTACAGGTCGAGCGCGTACCTGCCCAGCTCGCGGCCGTAGCCGGACTGCTTGTAGCCGCCGAACGGCGAGCCGGTGTCGAGCGTGTGGTACATGTTCACCCACACCGTGCCGGCGCGCAGCGCGTGCGCGATCCTGTGCGCCTTCTTCACGTCCTGCGTCCACACCGCGGCGGCCAGGCCGTAGATGGTGCGGTTGCCGATCTCGACCGCCTCCTCCGCGTCGGCGAAGGGGGTCACCGCCAGCACGGGGCCGAAGATCTCCTCGCGCGCGATGGTCATCTCCGGCGTCACGCGGTCGAAGATGGTGGGGTTCAGGAAGTAGCCCTTCTTCCCGTCGATCTCGGGGCGGTCGCCGCCCAGCACCAGCTCGGCGCCCTCCTCCTTCCCCTTCTCCACGAAGCCCATCACCCGGTCCAGCTGCTCGCGCGAGACCAGCGGGCCCATCCGGCACTTGGGGTCCAGCGGGTCGCCGGGGCGCATCCCCCCGGCGCGCTTGACCAGCTTCTCCATGAACTCCTCGCGCACCTTCTCTTCCACCAGGAGCCGCGAGCCCGCGGTGCAGGCCTGGCCGGTGTTGTAGAAGATGGCCGAGGTGGCCCCGCGCACCGCCGCCTCCAGGTCGGCGTCGGCCAGCACGATGTTGGGGCTCTTGCCGCCCAGCTCCAGGGAGACGCGCTTGAGGGTGGCCGCCGCCTCGCGCTGGATGACCTTGCCGACCTCGGTCGACCCCGTGAAGGCGATCTTGTCCACGTCGGGGTGGCGCACCAGCGCGGCGCCCGCCGTCTCGCCGAAGCCGGGGACCACGTTCAGCACCCCCGGCGGCAGCCCCGCCTCGTGCGCGGCGCGCGCCAGCTCCAGCGCGGTGAGCGGCGTCTGCTCGGCGGGCTTGAGGACCACGGTGTTCCCGCACGCCAGCGCCGGCGCCACCTTCCACGCGGCCATCTGCAGCGGGTAGTTCCACGGGATGATCTGTCCGCAGACGCCCACCGGCTCGCGCCGCGTGTAGTTCAGGTACGGACCCGGGATCGGGATCACGTCGCCGTCGAGCTTGTCGGCCCAGCCGGCGTAGTAGCGGAAGCACTCGATGCTGCCCTCGATGTCGAAGGCGCGCGCCTCGCGCAGCGGCTTGCCGTTGTCGAGCGTCTCCAGCCGCGCCAGCTCGTCGGCGCGCTCCTCCAGCCGGTCGGCGATGGCCCAGAGGAGCTTCCCCCGCTTGCGGGCGTCCATCCCCGCCCACGGCCCGCGCTCGAACGCCTCGCGCGCGGCCTTCACGGCGCGGTCCACGTCGTCCGCGCCGCCCTCGGCCACCTCGGCGAGCACCTCGCCCGTGGACGGGTTCCAGGTCTCGAACGTCTTCCCCGACGCCGCGTCCTGCCACTCGCCGCCGATGAAGAGCCTGCCGGGCTGGACCTCGGCCCCCGCCGCCGTCGTCGTGTCTGCCATCGTTCCAGGAATCAGAAGGTTCGCTGCTCGCCGGCGGACTTCCGCGCGGGGCCCTCACCCGGCGCCGCTACCGCGTCGCCACCCTCTCCCAACTTCGGGAGAGGGTACTCGACGGGGCTCCGTGCTTCACCCGTAGCTGTCATTCCGAGGGAGCGCCCGCGCGGAACTTCCCCGTGCACGGACGATCGGGCGCTCCCGAGGAATCTACTCACCCTGTCGAGGGGGCCGCCTCTCGCGGTGTGTTTCGTAGGGGCGAGCCTGCGAGTCCGAGCACAGGCGGCATCCGCGCAAGAGGCCGCCTGCCGCGCACGGGCCGGCATCCGCCGGTCGAGGCATGCCTCGCCCCTACGGGTCGAGACGACACCATCTCCCATCCCCCGCCGACAAAAAAGGAGGGCGCCGGACGAACGCGCGCCCGGCTCCCTCCCGATCGGCCGACCCGGCTTACTTGCCGGAGAAGTGCGGCTGGCGCTTCTCGACGTAGGCCGTGAGGCCCTCCTTGGCGTCGCTGGAGTTGAAGAGCAGCGCCTGCAGCTCGCGCTCCAGCGCCAGCCCCTGCTCCAGCGGCAGCGCGCCGCCCGTCTGGCAGCTGCGCTTGATGTTGCCCACCGCGAAGGTGGCCTTGCCGGGGCGCGTGAACTTGCGGGCGTACTCCAGCACCTGCTCCAGGAAGGCGTCGCGGCTCTCGGCGTCCAGCACCCGGTTCACGATCCCCAGCTGCGCCGCCTGGTCGAAGTCGAAGTTGCCCCCCTCGGCCATCAGCTCGATCGCCCGGGAGACGCCCACCAGCCGCGTCAGCCGCTGCGTGCCGCCGGTGCCGGGGAGCACGCCCAGCGCCACCTCGGGGAGCCCCACCTTGCCGGCGCCCCGGCGCGCGACGCGCAGGTCGGCCGCCATGGCGATCTCCAGCCCGCCGCCCACCGTGTGGCCGTTCATGGCCGCGATCACCAGCTTGGGCGTGTGCTCCAGGCGCAGCAGCGTCTCGTTGGCGTGCAGGCAGAAGTAGTACTTCCAGGTGGGGTCGGCCTGCTGCAGCATGTTGATGTTGGCGCCCGCGCAGAAGAACTTCTCGCCCGCCCCCACGATCACGATCACGTCGACCGCCGTGTCGAAGCGCGCCCGGAGGATCGCCTCGTCCAGCTGGCGCATCATCTCGTGCGTGTAGGTGTTGGCCGGCGGGTCGTCGAGCGTGAAGATCGCCACGCCGTCCCGCACCTCGTAGTGCACCAGGGTCTTCGCGGCGGTCTCGGTGGCCGGCACTTCAGCGGTCGCGGTAGCCATCAGTCGCTCCGGATTCTCGGGGAAAGTGGAAAAGGTCGCGGCGCCCGGGCCCCTAGACCCGGGCGGATCGCCAGATCGGCTGCGTTTCGCCCGCGGCGGCCTCGCCGGCGTCGTCGGGGACGGTGACGCCGTCGGGGAGGTAGCCGTGCAGGAAGATGCGGTACATGTCGTCCACCAGCTTCTCCACCGGCGGGTCGCTCTCGGGGCGGTGCCAGTTGTACAGCCAGTTCATCATCCCGAAGAGCGAGAAGGTGGCCACCCGCGCGTCCACGTCGCCCGCCGGGCGCAGCTCGCCCAGGATGTCGGCGGCGATGTCGGAGAGGCGCCGCTTCTTGGCGTTCACCTGCCGGCGGTACTCGCCGGTGAGCGACTCCGACTCGTGCGAGAGCACCTTCATCTCCGCGCGCGCGCCCATGAAGTAGCGCAGGTGGTTCTCCATCAGCACGCGTAGCCTCCGGTGCGGCTCCTCCACCCCCTCCAGCTGGCGCTCCAGGCTGGCCAGCACGGTGCCGAAGGCGTGGTCCTGGATCAGGAAGAGCAGCTCTTCCTTGCTGTCGAAGTAGTAGTACAGCCCCGACAGGCTCACCCCCGTGGCCCGCGCGATGTCGCGGATCGACGCCTGGTGGTAGCCCTTCTCCGCGAAGATGGCCGCCGCGGCGCGGAGGATGCTCTCCAGCTTCTCGTCGTAGGCGCTGCGCTCCACGCTCACCCGAACGCGCTCAGGAGACGGGCGGGCCGGCGCGGCCCCTGGCCCTGTCGCCCGTCAACCTATCCCGCGCTTCGGAAGGGTGTCAAGGCTGGCCCGGGGTTTGCGCTTGACGCGCCCCAAGTGCGCGAGTAGCTTGCAATTGCCTGCCTCCCGCGCAAGCGTTCGAACCCGATCCCCAACCCAGGCCCGATGACCGTGCCCCGCCGCGTCCCGGCGCGCTCTCTCGTCTTCGGCTGCGCCGCGCTCGTCCTGGCCGCGTGCGCCGACTCGCCCACGGGGCCCACCTCGTACGTGCACGAGGCGGGCGGGGCCGTGTGGGTGGCGGTGGCGCCGCCGGCCGGGCTGCCGGACCTGCGCACCTGGACGCCGTTCGTGGCGCCGGGCTCGCCGGCCCAGCGCGAGGTGAAGCGGCTGCACGACGAGTCGGGCCGCGCCCGGCGCGCGGGCGAGCTGGAGCGCGCGGCGGAGCTGGAGGCGCAGGCGGCGCGGCTGGCGGCGGAGTCGATCGCCGCCGCCCCCCCGCCGGTGAAGCTCCTCTCGGCGATCGCGGCGCTCGACGCGTGGACGGAGCGCTCCGAGGAGCGGCTGGCGAGCGGGAGCTTCCCCGGGCTCGACAGCGCCACGGCGCGGGTCCGCGAGCTGCGCAACGCGGCGCGCGCCTCGCTGGTGCGCGGCGACACCAACCAGGCGGTGCTGGAGATCACCGGGGCGGCCGAGGCGGCGCGCGGCTACGCCCCGCTGGCGGTGGCGCTCCGGCTGGTGACGCAGGCCGAGGCGCGCATCGACGACACGCCGGACCCGTCGCAGAACCTCCGGCGCGCGCGGCTCCTGCTGCGCACGGCGCGCGAGGCCATGGCCACGGGCGACCAGACGCGGGCCATGAAGCGCGCCTGGTACGCGCTGCAGCTCATCGAGATCGAGGAGGCCGGCGGCGTCCGGGAGTAGAAGCGGGGAAAGCGGTTGATTCCGCGCCGCTCCTGCCTTATTTTTCGCGGCCCGCCCGGATGGCGAAATCGGTAAACGCAGCAGACTCAAAATCTGCCGCCCGCGAGGGTTTGTCGGTTCGAGTCCGACTCCGGGCATGCAACGACGCGCGGCCCGCCCCGGTTCTTCCGGGGCGGGCCGCGTCGTGTGTGCCCAGCATGGACAGTGGTCAGGAGGTGAAAGTCCTCCCGGAACTTGGTCGTAGGGACCGAAGCGAGCCGCAAGGCGCCGACCGCGAGGGGAGCGCTGAAAGAAGCGGGGTAGCGAACCCGTCGAGCCGAC